>CAZCCS010000221.1:0-5720 GCA_964497005.1 uncultured Acidimicrobiaceae bacterium
CGGTCGACAAGTTTCGTGCCGCGGCAAGGTTCGCCCTTTTGGCGTGGGCTTCGTCGCGCCACCGCTGAGAAATGGCTCGCCGGGTTCTGGGGTGACGGCTACGGTCGTCATGGATATCTCACAAGAGAAGGGAGGGAGCCTGCGATGAAGAGTTGTGCCCGCTGGCGGTCGCACGCGGCCGCATGGTTCCTGCCCGTCCTCGCCATGTAGCGGAGTCGCCACCGGGGGCGGGCCTTCTCCCTGAGGAGTTCCACCCCAATGTGTCCTGTCTCTCCAGGCGCACTCGCCGCTTACGGCTGGTCTGAGCGCGTCGCCACCCTTTACCACTCGCAGCCGTCCACCGGTTCGGCAAAGCCCGGGCGGGTTACCCGCGTCGAGCGCGGTTCGGCCGTCGTGATCGACCCCAGCGGTACTGAACGGGGCTATATCCCCGTCGGAGTGCCGGCGGTGGGTGACTGGGTCACCCTTGAGGGTCCCCGGATGGCTGGCATACTGCCTCGCTGGTCGTCCCTGGGACGCCAGGACCCCGACACGGCCGGCGTGCAGGTCTTGGCGTCCAACATCGACATCGTCTTGGTCACTATCCCCGGCGACCGGGCCAACACCACCCGGGCCGAACGGGAACTGTTGCTCGCCTGGGAGAGCGGCGCCCGCCCCGTGGTGCTGCTCACCAAGTCCGATCTGGCCCCCAGCGGCCTGTCGGAGGAGCTCGCCACGCGTCTGGTCGGGGTTGACATGATGCCTACCAGCACCGAGACGGGAGCAGGTATTGCCGAGGTGGCGGCCCTCCTCGCCCCCGACCGGACCGGGGTCTTGATGGGCCCGTCTGGCGCAGGCAAGTCCAGCCTGACCAACGCGCTACTCGGCGAGGCCCGCCAGGCAACCGCTGGCGTCCGCTCAGACGATCGACGGGGGCGGCACACAACCACCGCTCGACAGCTGCTCGCCCTGCCTAGCGGCGGTGTAGTGATCGACACCCCGGGCCTACGTAGCCTCGGGATTGTCGGAGCCGAACGCCTCGACCAAACTTTCCCTGACATCGACGAGCTCGCCGCCGGCTGCCGCTTCACAGACTGCGCCCACAGCAGCGAACCCGGCTGCGCTGTAACAGCCGCCGTGAATACCGGCGACCTCCCACACCAGCGGTTGGCCAGCTACCAGAAGCTCGCACGAGAAGCGGCCGCCGAGCAAATGCGCAGAGATCCCGTGGCTCGACGCGAAGCCCGACAAGTCTGGAAGCAGCGCACTCTCGATTACCGGCGAAACGATAAGCGACGCCGACCTATCGACTGAGTGTCACAGCCAGCATCGGAGCTTTCGCTCCGCCTTGGGCCGTGGTCACATGGCTGCGCTCGGCACCGCCTGGTCGTGTAATCCATCATGCAGTCCAAATCATGCCTCAGTACCTCGCGAAACGTTCCATCACGTGCGCGTCGCAGTTGGGCGCAGGAGGAAAAGAAACCCCAAGTATTGGGCGCTCAGCTCGCCCTCTCGGATCGCCACCCGAGGAGCGGAGGGGCGCGGAATATCGCCTCGCAGCCGGCGATAGGTGCGAGGTCCGTCAGCGGATGGCCGTGAAGATCATGGGTGGCCTTGGGCCGACCCGTAGCCGGGCAGTGACCGTACGCCGGTCGCTGCAGCTCCGGGGCGGAGCGTCGGCGAGGGACCGGATTGGGGCGTCCTGGTTGCGCCGGCGGGAGTGTCGGAGCCCTCCTGACCTCCCGCGCCAACATCGGTTAGCGAGCGGGCTGGGTTGCCCTCAGATGGCGCTCGGCGGTTGTGACAAGCTGGTCGACTACAGCGGCCGCCGAAGCTTTCCTGGTCACGAGAGGTGCCGATTCGCCGACGTACATGGCCATGGCGTCGATATGACCGTGGGCGGCGGCGCCTGGAGGCAATCCCGAGCCACGGGTGATCGGGAACGGCTGGCCTCCCAGTGTCGTCTCGCCAGCCATGTCCTCCTCAAGGCGGTGCACCGAGTCGATGCAGCTTCGCAGCACACGGGCTCGGGGACTTGTGGCACACAGCGGGCAGTCAGCGAAGGCGTCGGTGATCTCGGTCGAAGCGAACCCGGCTTCTATAACCGCCTGCTTGTAGTCCTCATGTGCTCCGGACTCATTGGTGGCGATGAACAAGGTCCCGATTCGCGCCCCCGCAGCGCCCGCAGCGATAACGGCTGCCAGCGTCCGACCGTCGGCTATTCCCCCGGCTGCCAGCACAGGAACCGACACCTTCTCGAGTACGACCGCCAGAAGCGGGAGCAACGGAGTGCGCCCGCGGATGTGGCCGCCCGCCTCGATGCCCTGCACCGCGATGAGGTCGGCCCCGGCGTCTACTGCGGCTTGGGCCTCCTCGACCGAGCCGACCTGCCAGCTGACAAGCGCCCCGCCCTTGTGTGCCGTGTCCACCAGAACGGGGTCGGGGTCGACCCAGAAGAAGTCGACCAACCGCACCCGCTCGGCCGCAGCCGCCAGGCCCTCCCGGTCGAGCCCGGCAGTCAGGAAGTTGGCAGCCAACACGCCCTCGGTGCGTCCAGCCATGTCGGTCAGCATCGACTCAAGGACATGGACAGGGATACCCAAAGCTGTGATGGTCCCCACCCCGCCGGCGTCAGCCACCGCCACCGCCAACTCGGGGCTCGACACGGTCCCCATAGGAGCTTGCTGGATTGGCACCCGGCAACCAGCCAGGCCTGTGAACGCTGTGGCGAGCATCCCCGAAAGTTATCCCTGACTGCGCGAGGACCCGCAGTGACAATCCGGATCTACATTTGCCGACCAGCAGTATCTGACTGACCTGGACCCGAACGCGACGGCCGCTGAAGGAGCGCTCCGAGTCAAAGATGGCGGAATGGGATGTCGCCCGCAGCCGGCGATTAGTGACACCTTCAACGGGAATGTTGGCAGCGCGTTATGGGGCACTTTCCGCAAGCATTGGTCGGCCCCGACATACTGGCCGGTCGGCGACGCCAGTAATCCCCACAGCCCCGCTGGGGTCCTCTATGTCGGACCCTCGAGGCGCTGCTTCAGCGTCGCCACATTCACCGGCATCTCCCGTCGTGCCTCGCCCCGCACGAGGAGCGGCACGAGGAGCCGACCGATGCCGTAACCCTCGAAGTCGAGGGTGATCGTCAGACGGGCGCTGGTCTTGGAACGCGGTTCCACAGTGAGGTCAACCAAGGCGCGGATCGGCCCGTCCACTCCGCGGACGCCCCAGTGGTGAGGGGGATCGAAGCGGACGAGTTCAGCGGTGGCCGGTCGGTCGGCGAAACCGATGCGCCGCTTTGTGAGGCAGCGATCCCCTATCTGGAGGGCTCCGACGCTGTCCATATGACCGCTCACGACACCCTTCTGCCACTCCGAGAAGCGACTGGGGTCGGTGGCGTACGCGAAGACCTCCTCGGCTGGCCGGTCCACCTCGATGCTGACGGTGATCGGCCCCACTCAGCGATCCTCCGCGACGAGGTCTGCATAGCGAGCCAGATAGAGCGGCCATCCCGCATCACCATCGACACTGTCTTGAATCGACTCCCAGCCCGGTCCGTGGCGATCGAGATGACGGTGCTCGAGCTCCAAGCGGGTGCGTTCTGGCGTCTCGGCGACGAAGCGGACCTCGACCTCGCTGGTATGGCTCTGGTCCGCCTCGAGCTGCCACCGGGGGCTGATGTCCCAGCTGAAGACAACCCGATCGGGTGGTTCGAACGCGAGGATTCGAGCCCATCGGCATTCGCTCCCGTCGGCGGCGCGGTCGTAGATGTGGCCCCCAACCCGCGGTTCGAACCGGGTCTCGGTGATCTCAGCTCCGAGAAGGTTGTGCTCCGGCGGCTTGAAGTCACCGAAGCGATCGACGAACGTGGCAAACGCGCTGTCTATCGGGGTGTCGACAACGATCTGGTGACGAACGACGGCGTCACTGGCCCGGCTCATGATGTCTCCTCCGGTGATCGCGTGACGAGATGCTCATAGCCGCTCAGCGCCCGATTCCAGAAGGTGTCGAGCTGGTCGCGCAGGGCTATGACTCCGGCTTCGTTGAGGCGGTAGATCCGACGCGTGCCCTCCGCCTGCTCAGCTACAAGACCTGCGTCCTTCAGTACCTTCAGGTGTTGGGACACCGCGGATCGGCTCACTGGCAGGTAAGTGGCAAGCTCGCCCACTGGCTTCGGCCCTTCGCCCAAGCGCAGGACGATCGCTCGCCGTGTCCGGTCGGCCAGCGCCGTCCACCTCTCTCCTTCTTGGTCAGTAACCACTAACGGTTAGTTCAGCCTAACGGATCGGCGATGTCAAGCCCTGATGAAGCGACGATCCCGGGCGTGGCATGTCTCGTAATGGCGCTACCGTCGGTCGGGAGGTAGCGATGGGCTTTTACGCAGAACAGCTCCTACCGCGGTTCCAGGACAAAGTGATGGACCGCAAGGACATGCGAGAGATTCGAGGCCGGGTCTCCTCGGCGCTATCGGGTGACGTCGTCGAGATCGGCTTCGGTACCGGATTGAACAGCCGGCACTACCCTGCCGGAGTCGCAACGATCGCGGCCGTTGAGCCGTCATCGCTGTGCATGCGCATTGCCCAGCCGCGGATCGCCAGCACGTCGGCGAAGGTCGAACTAGCCGGTCTGACCGGCGAAGCGTTGGACCTTCCCTCAGACCGCTTTGACGCAGCGCTATCCACCTGGACGCTATGCACGATCCCGAACGTCGAAGCCGCGCTGGCCGAGATTCGTAGGGTGCTCAAACCAGGCGGCAGTTTCCATTTTGTCGAGCACGGTCACGCTCCCGACGCCGGAGTGGCTCGCTGGCAGACACGAATCGAACCGCCCTGGAAGCGCATCGCTGGCGGATGCCATCTGACGCGCCGGATCTCGGAGCTGATCGAGGGGGCCGGCTTCCGATTAGATGCCCTTGACACCTACTACATGAAGGGCGAACCGAAGATGTTCGGCTACACCTTCGAAGGCGTTGCCCACAAGGACTAAGGCGGACGTCTGCTCGACGTCTTACGATCCTCGACGCCAAGCTAGGCGCCCAAACGCCGCCGTCCATCCCGTCGAACTGACCGGCGAGGTCAACGCTCTCCCGCGTGGAGTCGGAGTTCACTGATAAAAGTCCGCCTGGCGGCGAAGTGGGGCATCAATGTCCATCCGCTCGGCGAACGAAATGAGGCAAGGGCCGAACGAAAAGGCCCTGTCATCATCAGACCACTCGGGACCGCTTGGCGCTACGGCGGATCTACGCTTGAGAACGTGACGAGGGATGACGTCCTGGAACTTTGTGGCAGCTTGCCTGGCGCAGCGGAGGACTACCCCTTCGGGGAGCGCGTTGCAGTGTTCAAGGTCGGAGGCCGCATGTTCGCTCTAGTGTCGCTCGAGGCGGACCCCGGCAGCGTCAACCTCAAGTGTGACCCAGGGCTGGCGCTGGAGTTGCGGGCTCGATACTCAGCTGTTCGCCCGGGTTACCACCAGGACAAGCGCCACTGGAACACCGTCGATCTCGACGAATCGATCGACGACGACGAGCTTCGAGAGATGATTGATCACTCCTATGCGCTCGTCCTCGCCGGTTTGTCACGAGCCCAGCGAGCTCGTATCTCGGAGGGGTGATAGACGGCACGCTTACACACCCACTCCCGCCGTTCGGGGGCAGGGTCGGTAGGATATTGCGAGCGTCCTATTGGGATACGCGGGCCTGGTATCCGTGGCCTACGGATGCCATTCGGAGTGGTCGT
>CAZCCS010000222.1:0-4854 GCA_964497005.1 uncultured Acidimicrobiaceae bacterium
CGTCGCCGGCGTCGAGCAGACCGAGCTTCTTCAGGTTGGGCACGATCTTGGAGAAGAGCACCCGGCGGAACTCGAGTTGGACCGGGTTGTGGAGCATTACCTCGCAACACTCCTTGACGGGCATGTCCAGCGCCTCCCAGACCTCCTGGCTCAGGAACCGGTCCCGCATGCGGATGGCCGCCTCGTAGCAGAACTCCTGGCGTTCCTTGATCTCGGCGGCGGACAGATCCTGGTACGCCTCCTGGAGCGACAACACTCCGAACGCCACGTGGCGGGCCTCGTCGGACATCACATAGCGGGTGATCTGCTTGAGAAGAGGATCGGGGCTGAACTGGTACTGGAAGCCGAAAGCGGCGAGCGCGAGGCCTTCCACCATGATCTGCATACCGAGGTAGGTGAAATCCCAGCGCGGGTCTGAGATGACGTCGTCGAGAAGCTCACGCAGGTGGATGTTGACGGGGAACTCCCATTCCAGCTTCTCGCGCAGGTACTTGGCGTACACCTCAACGTGGCGGGCCTCGTCCATCACCTGTGTGGCGGCGTAGTACTTGGCGTCGATCCAGGGGACCGCATCGACGATCTTGGCGGTGCAGAGGAGCGCGCCCTGCTCGCCGTGCATGAACTGGCTGAGGGTCCACGCCATGGAGGCGTGGCCGATCTTGGCCCGCTGCTCTGCGCTCAGGTTGGCGAAAGGACCCTCCTCGGTCGCCCCCATGGTGTTGAGCGGGTTGTTCGGGTCCCGGGCGGCGTCGATCTGGCCGCCGATGGACCAGTCGATGTCGGTCTCGGCGTTCCACTGAGAGGTCTTGGCCTTCTCGTAGAGCTTGGTCAGCTGCTGGCGCTTGCCCTTTTCGTAGTCCCAGGTGAACAGGGAGTCGAAAGCGGTCTCGACCTCGCGGATCATCGCCAGCTTGTCGTTGGTCGAAATGGTGCGGGCCAACTCGTCGATAGAGCCGCTCTGGACTTCGGTCTCCGTGATGTCGGCCATGGTTCCCCCTGTGGCTACCGGCGCCGTCTTTACGCCGCTAACCAAGTATCGACCGACCGCATCCAGGTGGTCAATGACCTTCCTCGAAAGACGACAGGCTGGAGGGCGGCATCCTCTGCGTCCGCTGTATCCCTGGATTGCGGATAACTGTGATTATGCGTAACAACTGGAGATCCGGGGAGCGCCGACCGTCGAGACGAATGCCCCCACTCCTCGGCTCAGCCCGGGCCGCTTTCCGGGACAAATGAGCTTTGCGGTGCAAATTTGAAGGTTTGTGTTCCGTCGGTCCCGCAGAGACCAGATGCACCGCAAAGAACGGCCCGGCGCCGGCCTCGCAGGCTGGAAGCCCGGCAGCAGCCCGCCCGCCGGCGATTCGAGCGGGTCCGCTCTCGGAACACCAAAATTCTCTTTACTTATTAAAATAGGCAGGACTACTTTTATTGCCAAGAGGCCTGGAGCGCCGCCGCAACGCCAACTCCGGCGGCGGGAGGCCCGCAAGGAAGGTAGAGGGACATGCCCATAGCCATCATCACGGGAGCATCGAGGGGGCTCGGAGAGGCACTGGCGACCGGGCTCGCCGGCGCCGGATGGTCGCTGGTTATCGACGCCCGGACCGAGGCGGACCTGACCGCCGCCGCCCGCCGCATCGGCGGCGAAGGCGCCCGTGGCGAACGGAGCCTCGGCGCCGGCCAGCAGCTGCAGGCGATCGCCGGCGATATCACGGATCCAGAGCACCGCCGCCAGTTGGTTGCCGTGGCAGAAGAGCTCGGGGGTCTCGACCTCCTCGTCAACAACGCCGGCACCCTCGGCCCAAGCCCCCTTCCAGAACTCACCCGCTTTCCGCTGGACGGTCTTCGCGACGCCTTTGAGGCCAACGTCGTCGCGCCGCTCGCCCTGATTCAGGAAGCCGCCGAGCTGCTGGAGAGGTCGCCTCGACCGCGGCTGATCAACGTGACCTCGGATGCGTCCATCGAGGGATACCCCGGATGGGGCGGGTACGGGGGGTCGAAAGCAGCTATCGACCAGATCTCCAACGTCCTGGCCGCCGAGCGTCCCAGGTGGACGGTCTGGGCGGTGGACCCCGGCGACATGCGGACCCGGATGCACCAGGACGCCTTTCCCGGCGAGGACATATCGGACCGGCCGGAGCCGTCGACGGTGGTGCCGGCGATCCTCGCTCTTATCGCCTCCGAACGTCCGTCGGGAAGGTTGAAGCTGAGCGAGCTCGCCGATCTGGCGGGGGTCACCCCGTGAGAGCCGCGCCGAGCGTCGCAGGCGAAACCCCCGCAACCCCCGCAACCCCCGACACCTCTGCCGACCCCAACGCCGGCGACTCGCCCCGATTCGTACTGCCGCCCGAACTCGAAGCGGCCGAACCTCCCGAAGCCAGGGGACTGCGCCGTGACGCTGTCCGCCTTCTCGTCGCCCGAAAACAACACGGCTCTCTCTCCCACCATCACTTCACCGACCTACCGTCGTTGCTGAACCCCGGCGATGTCGTCGCGGTCAACACGTCCGCGACCATCCCCGCCGCCGTAGACGCCGAGACCTCCGCCGGCGAACCGGCCCGCCTACACCTCTCTGGCAGGCTGCCCGGCGGGCTGTGGGTCGTCGAGCTCCGCCACTGGCGGGCCGGCGCAAGGGCCTGTTCGGACCCCCCGAGCACGCCGTGGCTAGACGCCGCGCCGGGCACGTTCCTACGACTCCCCGGGGGCGGACAAGCCGTCCTTAGGACGCCGGCGACCGCGGGGCTTCCCGAGGGCTTCCCAGTGCGGTTGTGGGTCGCGACCGTTCAGATTCCCGACTCGCCGCTCTCCTACCTGGCGAGGTACGGCAAGCCGATCCGCTACGCCCACGTGACCAAAGACTGGCCGATCTCCTACTACCAGACCGTCTTTGCGGAAGTCCCGGGAAGCGCCGAGATGCCCAGCGCCGCCCGGCCGTTTTCAGCGGAGGTCACCACCCGCTTGGCGGCGAAGGGAATCGTGGTGGCCCCGTTCGTCCTTCACTGCGGGGTGTCCTCCGCGGAAAGCCACGAGCCGCCCGGAGCCGAATGGTTCAAAGTCCCGGCCACCACGGCGGACCTCATCAACCAGGCGCACCGCCGAGGATCCAACGTCGTCGCGGCCGGCACGACCGCCGTGCGCGCCCTCCAGACTGCTGCCGGCGACGACGGCATCGTCCACCCCGCCGAGGGCTGGACCGAGTTGGTGATCCACCCCGACACGCCGATCACTGCGGTCGACGGTCTGATAACCGGCTGGCACGAGCCCGGTGCATCGCACCTGTCGCTGCTCCAAGCAGTCGGCGGCCACGACCTGGTCGAAGCCTCCTACCGCGAGGCGCTACAAAGCGGCTATCTCTGGCACGAGTTCGGCGACAGCCACCTCATCCTGCCGTGAGCCCGAGCACCAACCCCGTCCCCTCCGAGCCGGTCGAGCTGGCACCCACCGAGTCCGCCGGCCAGAACGTCGCGGCCACAGCACTCGGACGGCCCCGCATGGCGCTGCTCGCCAGCCTCAAAAGCTTCGGAGAGGCGACGGCGGACCAGCTGGCTGAGGACGTCGGCATAACCGTCGGTGCCGTCCGCCAGCAGCTCCTCCCCCTCGGCGAGGAGGGTCTCGTCGCTCACCGAGACCAACGGTCCGGCCCGGGTCGCCCACGCCGCTGGTACTGCCTCACCCCGGCCGCCGAGGCCCTCTTCCCAAAACGATACGGTCAGCTCACCAACCAGCTCCTCAACTTCATTGAGCAGGCAGCGCCGGACCTGGTTAGCGAGGCTTTCGCCAGGCGCGGCCGTCAGCGCCAGGCGCGCGCCGAGGCCCGCCTCGCCGGCCTCGGCTTCGACGACAAGGTCCAGGAGCTCTGCAAGATCCTCGACGAAGACGGATACTTCGCCAACGGGGACCGGGAGCCCGACGGAACCTGGCGGATCGCGGAGCACAACTGCGCCATCCTCGACGTCGCCAGGCAGCACGGGGAGGCGTGCGGGAGCGAGCTGGCATTCATCCGGGCGGTGCTCCCCGAGGCGCGGGTCGAACGGGTCTCCCACATCCTTTCCGGCGGGCACTCCTGCTCGTACGAGGTCCGCCCTATTTGACGTTCACGCCGTACTCGCCGGCCCCGATGGAGCTTCCTCCCCCATCCGCCGCGACCCTGCGGCGTCGAATTACCCTCGACGAACCGTGGCCCGTTCCCCCGCCGCAACGATCGTCCCCCGCCGGCGCCTGACAGCCGAGTCGCCCTTCGCCGACGCCGTCGAGTCGTGGCTGTTCAACCTCGGAGCCGCAAAACCCTCGCCGGCGACGCTCGCGGCATACCGTCGAGACCTGCAAGGGGTGGCCTCGAGGCTCGCGGCTCTCGAGGGGATCGGCGAGTACCACGACGTCGTCCTGCCGGACCTCGAGAAGACAGCGTTGCGCGCGGCGTTCGCCTCCTGGGCCTCCGATCACGCGGCCGCCTCGGTGCGCAGGGCACACTCGGCCTGGTCCAGTTTCTTCGACTTCCTTGTCGCCGAGGCCGTGATTGAGGGCAACCCGATGGCCGCCATCCCCAAGCCGAAAACTCCCTCCACCCTTCCCCGCTCCATCCGTGCGCGCGATGCGGTGGCGCGTTTGATCAAGACCGCAGCCGATCCCGATCCCACCGCACGCGATCCGTGGCCCGCCAGAGACCTCGCGCTCATCGCGACCTTCTGCGTCACCGGAGTACGGGAAGCGGAAGCGTCGGGACTGAACATCGGCTCTCTCGACGGGGATCCGGGAGCGCGGCGTGTGGAGGTACGGGGCAAGGGTGGTAAGGCTCGCCCGATACCGATCGACAAAGCGCTGGAGACCGTGCTGGAGGAGTACTTGCGGGAGAGGAGG
>CAZCCS010000222.1:4864-5720 GCA_964497005.1 uncultured Acidimicrobiaceae bacterium
TCGACCACCCGAACACTGCCCTGTTCGTGGACGTGCGCGGCCGGAGGCTGACCGTGCATCAGATCCGCTATCTCGTCGAGAAGCTGTACGTGCGCGCGGGCATTCGCGCGCAGATACCTGCCGGCGCGTTGGTGCACGCGCTCAGGCACACGTTCGCGACCGAAGCCCTGGAGGCCGGCGCTGACGTCGTCGAGCTTCAGGAGCTTTTGGGCCACGCCAGCTTGGAGACGACCAGGCGTTACCTCTCCGCGACCGCGCAGGGACTTCGCCAGGTGATCCAGGCCCACCCCAGCCAGGCCGCGCTGCGCGACTCCTTGCGCGCCAGCGGCTGATCGTTCTTTAGCTGCCGGGGGCTGGATCAGCGGCTACCGCGTCCCAAGTAGGCAGCAGGTTCCGCGCCGCCCTCGCCTCGTCGACCCTGCCCACCGGAGTTGTACGCGGCGCCTTTTGAGCCTCACCTTCAGGATCGGCCGCGATCCGCACGAGCGCGTCGGCAAGAGCAGCGACGGTTTGCGGGCTCTCGGTCTCGGTCGGCTCGATCATGAGCGCTTCGTCCACGATCAGCGGAAAGTAAACCGTCGGCGCGTGGAACCCCTCCTCCAAGAGCCTCTTCCCGACGTCCAACGCCCGGAGTCCTTTTTCCTTCTTCAGGTTCGAGGTCGACGCAACGAACTCGTGCATGTTCGGACGGTCGTATGGGATGTCGTAGACGCCACGGAGTTGGTGGCGTAGCCAGTTGGCGTTCAGGACCGCGCCCTCGGCGACCCTGCGGAGGCCGTCGCCGCCGTTGGCGAGGATGTACGACCATGCCCGGGCGAGGGCCAGCGCGTTTCCGTGCCACGAGTGGATCCGCCCG
>CAZCCS010000223.1:0-5665 GCA_964497005.1 uncultured Acidimicrobiaceae bacterium
CGACTGCGTGGGTAACGGCTCTGTCGCGGGCGTTGCAACCAACGGTTCTGCGGGCACGGGTTCTTCTGGGTGCGCCGCGGCGGCGGCAGGTCCCCCGGTCGCATTCTGCCAGTACGTGCCGGCGCCGGGGATCGGCGGCTACTCGCTCGACCTGATGCGCCGCGACAACGGCGAACATCCCAACGGCCTCATCGACTTCGCGGTCGTCGAGACGATCAAAGAACTGCGGGCCCGAGGATGCGAGGGACTTGGGCTCAACTTCGCCACCATGCGCGCGGTGCTCGCGGGCGAGACCGGCGAGGGGATCAGCCAGCGCGTCCAGGCGTGGGTGCTGCGGAGGATGGGCGACTCGATGCAGATCGAGTCTTTGTGGAAGTTCAACGCGAAGTTCGATCCCGAATGGCAACCCCGCTACGCGATCTACGACGCACCGGAGAACATGATCGCGGTGGCCATAGCCGTGGCCAGGGCGGAATCGTTCTGGGAGCTTCCTGTGATCGGGCGGTTCCTGGTTCCGCCGGCGCCGGTTGGATGAGCCGGCGATTGGGGCGCCGAGTGCCGCCCCCTGAACATAAGTGGCCAGGATTGGGTGCGGCCCTCCGATCGGCCGGGTCAATCCTGGCCACCGAGCCTGCTCATAGCCGAACAGAACTGGCCAGAGTTGGTCGGCTGAACGCCGGCGGCTCTGCCAATTCTGGCCGGTTGTGCACGCCGGAGACCGATTCACCGTTCTAGAAGCAAGCCGCGCACCACCGACACGATCAGGTCGTCGGGCATGGTCGAAGTGACGTGAGCGACCCGCCACCCGTGAAGCAGTAGAAGGTTGCCCTTCCGGCGATCGCGGTCGAACTTCGTCCGGGAGAGGCCATGACTCGCAAAGCCGTCCGATTCAAGAGCCGCCATCCGCGCTGGCCAGGCGACGTCGAGAAGGATCAGATCTCCGTCTAGCAGAAGCTGAAAGTTGGTTTCGAAGGGCCGGAACGGCGTCAGCAAACGGAGGACGCGCATCTCCAGATGGCTCTCGACCTTCTGCTCACCTGAGCGCTCGGCGAGAAGCGATCGCAGCTGGGCGCCGCCAGCTTTGCCCTTGATGCCGGCCCGGGTCGACGCGTCGGCGACCTCATCGAGGGTCCACCAGCGATTGATCAGCCCCTCGTCGAGCAGCCGACCGAGGTCCTGCCTCTCGTAGCGGGGCGAGAGGTCAACCAGGGTGCGGGCGGAGCGCGTGATGAGGATGCCATTCCGCTCCTCGATGTCAGAACGATCGAGCGTGGCCGCACGGTGAGCCACGACACCCGGTGGCCTCGGGTGGCGCGATGCCCCGACCGTCACCTCGGCCAACCGGCCGTCGGGTATCGCCGGGAACCCGTGGATGGCCGCCGCGGTGGTGTGTGACAAGACGGCACAGGGACCGCAGGCGAGGGCGGCCGCAACAGCTTCGCTCCAGCGCGAAAAGGGGCGGCCCGCAACGGCGAAGACCCCCCGGAACACCCGGCGCAGGATGCCGAGTCGGATCAGCTCCTGCTGGCGGCTCCGGCTGAGCCCACATTCGTTCATCTGCCGAAAGGAGATGACGCCGTGCTGCATCTCGGCTGTGCTCATGACGGCCCGAACCGCTGCGTTCAGAGCATCCACGGCACCTATTTAACATTAAAGAGCATGAAATAGTCCAACGGCGGTGCAAGGTCTCCTGCATAAAGGGCCAGGGTTGAACTCGGCGGCGCTCGCCGCGTCCGGAACTTTGGCCAGTTGTGTCGGGACGCTCCCGCGGTAGTGGCCAGAGTTGACCGCCAGCGCCGGCGCCCGGTCGGCAACCCTGGCCACTTATGCACCGAGCCGCCGGCTGCCCGTCACCGTCGGGCCGCAGGTAGGCCAGAAGCCCCCCCCGTTGGGTGCGTTCAAACACACACCCCGGTATTAGGCCGCTCGCCGGCCTGACCGCCGGCTAGAACAGCGTGGTCGCGTGCCGGGCGAGGTCGATCACCGGTTCCGACACGCCGGCGAAGATGGTGAACAGGACGCAGACGGTCAGCGCCAACGCCACGTAGAAGGGCACGGGTGTCGGCTCGGTGGGCGGAGGCTGCAAAGCAATCGTCGCCGTGGGGCCGTCGAGGGAACGGACTGGTTGAAGTCCGGCGAGCTCTGACGTGTCTGGGGCATCGCCGCCCGCCCCGCCCCCGCCGGCAATCACCACAGCGCCCACGCCAGCCCCCGCGCCGGCGCCGGCCTCAGCGGTCGCCGGCGGCTCGGTCCCGTACATCAGCAAGGCCACGCGCAGATAGAAGAACGCCGCGATCGCCGCCGCCAGCATGGCGATGATCGCCAGCGGGTACTGCCCCGCCTGCACAGACGCCTGGATGACGTACAGCTTCGCCAGGAAACCGCTCGTCAAGGGCACCCCGGCCTGGGCGAGGAGAAGGATGAGCATCGCCGCGGCCAAGAGCGGCTGCCGTCTGGCGAGTCCTCTGATCACGCCGAGGTCGTTGCGGGCTTCACCGCGCCCCTGGATTACCCCGATCACGGCGAAGCTGCCGGCGATGATGAACGTATAGGTGAAGAGGTAGAACAGCACGCTCGCGACCCCCGACGCTGAGGCCGCCTGAAGCCCGACCAGCACGTAGCCGGCCTGGCTGATCGACGAGTACGCCAGCATCCGCTTCAGGTCCCGTTGGGCGATCGCCAACACCGAGCCGACCAACAGCGTCAGCAAGGCGAGGAACCAGATGATCGGCCTCCAGTTGTTCGCCTGGGTCGGCAGCGCGTCGATGAGCACGCGTATCAGCCCGGCGAACCCGGCCGCCTTGGCGACCGCGGCCATGTAGCCGGTGAACGGCGTCGGCGATCCTTGGTACACATCGGGCGTCCAGAAGTGGAACGGGACCGCGGCGACCTTGAATCCGAGGCCGACGATGATCAGGGCCATGCCGGCGAGGAGGACGCCGGTGTGGGTGAGGATGTCGCGGGACAGGTAGGCCGAGATCTCCCCGAACTGGGTCGACCCTGTTGCGCCGTACACCAGCGCGACCCCATAGAGGAAGATCGCCGAGGAAAACGACCCGAGGATGAAGTACTTGAACCCGGCCTCACCGGACTGGCTCCGCCGGCGGTGGTACGCGGCGAGCACGTACAGAGCGATTGACATGATCTCCAGGCCGAGGAACAGCATGATCAGGCCGGCGGAGTCGGCCATGAGCATCGCGCCCACGCCCGCCATGAGGAGGAGAACGTACGACTCGACGCCGTCGAGTCCTTCACGCTGGAGATAACTGTCAGCGATCAACGCTCCGAGGATGACCGCGATCGAAATGAGCAGCATGAAGAAGACGCTGAACTTGTCGTACAGAATCTGCTGGCCGATGGTGACCTGCGGGTGGTGCTTGCCGATGTCGCTCCACTGCCACGCGCAGGTGATCGCGGCGGCGCCGCCGAGCAGAGCGGTGAGGGTCGCGTAAAGCCCGGGCTGCGACCTTTTCGGCAACACTGCCGAGATCGTCAGCAGACCCAAGGCGCCGATCGCGAGGATGATTACCGGCAGGATGGACCGGTACGCAATCGGGATGTGTAGCGAGTTGACCCCGGTGCACAGGCTCGAGTACCTGGAGCCGCTCGGCGTCTGGCATGGGGCGGATGTCTGCGCCGGCAGCCCGCCGGCGAGAGCGACGAAGACTTGATCGATCATCGACCGTCACCTCCCCCGCCCAACGCTGCGCTGGTAGTGCGCGCGCTTGGATCGACGTTCTGGTTGGCCGGCACCAGGTAGATCACTTGCGGGCGGCCCTGAGCCGGCACGTGCACCTGCGGTGCTGCGGTCTGCACGTGGGTGAGCAGATGGTCGACGGACGGGTTGACCCGGTCGAAGAAAGGCTTGGGGTAAATGCCCAAGAAGACGATGCCGGCCAGCAGCGGCGCGACGGCGGCCAGCTCCCTCCAGGACATGTCGGCCACGGTGGTGTTCTCGCCCGTTGCCGGCCCGTGGAAGACCCTCTGGTATGCCCACAACAAGTAGATGGCACCGGTGATGATCGCCGTGGTCGCGACCACCGCCCACCAGCGGTGGGTGATGAACGTTCCGACCAGGACGAGGAACTCCCCGACGAAACCGTTCAGCCCGGGCAGGCCGATCGCGCTGAGAACCACGATCAGGAAAACGGCTGCGAGCACGGGGGCCGAGCGCTGGATCCCGCCCAGGTCACGGAAACGCAGTGTGCCGCGTCGCTCCCAGACGATGCCGACCAGGAAGAAGATGGCGCCGGTGGTGAGCCCGTGGTTGACCATCTCCATGACCCCGCCGCTGACGCCCTGCTGGCTGAACGCGAAGAACCCAAGCACGATGAACGCCACGTCGACGATGGTGGCGTAAGCGACCAGCCGCTTGAGATCTCTCTGCATGATCGTTACAACCGCGCCGTAGGTGATGCCGATCGCCGCAAGGGTGAGCAGAGTTGGTGCCATGTCGGCGGCCCCCCGCGGCAGCATGAACACGCCGAAGCGGAGAAGGCCGTACGCCCCGAGCTTGAAGAGGATGCCGGCGAGGATCATCGACCCTCCTGTCGACGCCTCGGTGTACGTGTCGGGGAGCCAACTGTAGAGCGGGACGAGCGGGATCTTTACGGCGAATGCGGCGGCGAACCCGGAAAATATGAGCACCTGGTCGGCAACGGGAAGCTTCGGCGCCAGCCGGGTGAGGGTGATGAGATCGAAGGTTTGATGGCCGCCGTTAAAGGGTGCGGTCAAGAACACCAGCGAGAGCATGGCGACGAAGAGGAAGGCGGAGCCGGCGAAGGTGTAGATGAAGAACTTCATCGCCGCGTAATTCCGGCGGGGCCCACCCCAGCCGGCGATGAGGAAGTAGGCCGGCACCAGGCTCAGCTCAAAGAGAAGGAAGAAGAGGAACACGTCCATGGAGAGGAACGTGCCCATGCACACCGCTTCGAGAAGCAGCATCCATCCCATGTATGCCCGGTTGTTCGAACGGACCGTCGGACCGGCCATGGCGACCGGGAACAACAAAGCGGTGATCGCAAGCAGGAACAACGAGATCCCGTCGACCCCGACCCGCCACTCGATCCCGAACACCCCTATCCAGGACTGGGTGCTCAGGAACTGGAACCCGGCCTGCCCTACGGGAAAGTCCACGACCAGGTAGGCGACGAGACCCAGTTCCGCGATGGCGAATGCCATTCCGATCCGACGAGCGATCGGCTCTGGTGTGTCGGCCGGCAGCAGCGCGCAAAGCAGCGCGCCTGCGACGGGGAGAAAAACGATGATCGTAAGGATCGGGAAGCTGGAGGTCTTCACCGGTCAGCTCCCGACTCTCGAGGCCACATAGGCAAGTACGGCGGCGGCACCGATCCCGATCCCTAGGGCGTAGTTGCGGACGTACCCGGTCTGGAGGCGCCGAAGCTGGCGTCCCGTCCCGGCCGCCAGCCCGGCGATCCCGTTGACGGTGCCGTTCACCAGTCCTGCGTCGACACCGGAGCTGAGGAGGCTGGCAGTCTCAGTGAGGGGACCGGAAACCGCGGCGGATACTCCGTCGTCGATGTACCACCCGTTGCGGAGGACCGCGGGTTCTAGTGCGGGACGGTCGGCTGTGCGCCACCAGGCGCTCAACCCGGCAGCCAGGCCGACGAACGCGGCCGCGGTCGCTACCAACCCGATGATCCAC
>CAZCCS010000224.1:0-5665 GCA_964497005.1 uncultured Acidimicrobiaceae bacterium
GAGGTCGACAGCTGCAGACCCACCAGCTCGTCGAGACTGCGCACGTAGGTCAACGGCTGTTGCCAATGCGTCACCTGCGAGAAGGGCGAGCGCGCCAGCACCTCCTCGTGGCGCAGCTCCGGCTCGCGATAGGTGCCTTGTCCGGCGCGCCGCTCGGAAGCCAGTGGTTCTCGCCGGCGAGGACCTCGAAGCGGTAGCTGCCGGTCACGTAGCGTGCGGTGAGCTCGGCGGCCTTGCGTGAGAGGAAGCGGTCGTTGTCGCTATAGACGTAAAGGGTCGGAACCTGCACGACCGGTGTGGGAGTGCTCGCGCCGAACGCCAGCGCCCGGTACCAGTTGATCGGTCCCGTCATCGCGCCCGGTTGACTGAAACGGGCGGCGTAGCGGGTGGCGCTCTGAGGGTCGAGACCGGATCGGAGCAGCGATGCCGCCATCTGGCGCCCGCCCCTAGCGCGAAACGCGGCCTCCGGGATGCGGGGGATCTGGAAGAACAGCATGTACCAGGAGTGCAGCAGCTGTGAGCTCCGCAGGAGCGACGCCTGGAAGGCGCGAGGGTGGGGAGTTGACAGCACGGTCGCCGTCGTGACCCTGTCGGGGTGGCGGCCGGCAAGGTTCCAAGCGACCGCCCCGCCCCAGTCGTGCCCGACGACGTCGACGCGGTCGGCGCCGGCGGCGTCGGCAAGAGCGAGAACGTCAGCGTCGAGCTCGGCAAGGGCGTAAGCCCGCCGGCCGGGCGGCCGGGCGCCGGGGGAGTAGCCCCGCTGGTCGGGTGCCAGCATGCGGTGGCCGGCGCCGGCGAGAGCCGAGCCGACCGCGTCCCAGCAGTGCCGGTCCTCCGGGAAACCGTGCAGGGCGATGACGGCCCGACCGTCCTCCGGCCCTACGTCGGTTACGTCGAAGGTGAACCCGGCGCGGGTGTAGGTGTCGAGTCGCGGGGACATTTTTTCGAAAGGTCAGTCGTACACCAACACGCCGCGGACGTTCTTCCCGTCGCGCATGTCCTGGTAGCCCTGGTTGATGTCGCCGAGCTTGTACCGGTTGGTGATCATGCCCTCAAGGTCGAGCTGGCCGAGTCGGTTGAGCTGAAGCAGCTGAGGGATGTCGTAGCGGATGTTGGCCGACCCGAAGATGGTGCCGACGATCTGCTTCTCCATCAGGGTGAGGTCGCAGAGGTTGAGGGTGACCTCGTTCTCCGCCATCGGGTGGATGTTGGTGACAACGACCCGCCCGTGCTTGGCAGTCAGCCCCATGATCGACCCGATCAGGCTGCCCCTCCCGACGCCCATGGCGCAGATCACCTTGTCGCACATGCGGCCCCAGGTCTCCTGCTGGATCGGCTCGAAGGCCTCCTCCACCGAGTTGTAGAAGTGGGTGGCGCCGAACTTGCGGGCCGGGGCTTCCTTGCCGGGGACGATGTCGATGGCGAAGATCCGCTCGGCGCCGGCGAGGCGGGCGCCTTGGATCGCGGCGGCGCCGATGCCGCCAACGCCGATGACTGCAACGTTCTCGCCCGGCTGCACGTCGGCCGCGTAGACGGAGGAGCCCCATCCGGTGGTTACGCCGCAGCCGACCAGGCAGGCCAGCTCGAGCGGGATGTCGGGGAGGATCTTCACGCAAGACATCTGGTTGACGACGGTGTACTTGCTGAAGGTGCCGAGGCAGACCATGACGTTGATGTCCTGGCCCCGGGCATGCACACGGCTGGTGCCGTCGAGTTGGACGCCCATGAGGAGGGCGGCGCCGTTGTCGCAGAGGTTGGAACGGCCGCGGGCGCATGAGGGGCACTTCCCGCACGCGGGGATGAAGCCGAACACCACGTGGTCGCCGGGGGCGAGGTCGGTCACGCCCGGGCCGACCTCTTCGACGATGCCGGCGCCTTCGTGGCCGCCGACGATCGGGTAGACGCCCCCGAGGTCGCCGGTGACGAGGTGCTCGTCGGAGTGGCACATGCCGGACGCGGCGAGCTTGACGAGGACCTCGCCCTCCTTCGGCGGATCGAGCTCGACGGGCTCGACGCTCCATTCGGTGTTCTGTCCCCAGCAGATGGCGGCTTCGGTTTGCACTGGGCCCTCCCCGTGTTCACGTAACAGCGATCAGTTCCGTGTTGTGAACCCTAGCGGGTAGGTCTCAATTTGCTCGGGTCGAAGGGTCCGCTCAGCGGGCCGGCGGCGCCTTTAGGCCACCCAGCAGGTCCCGGCGGACCTTTCCGATCGACGTCCTCGGCAGCGAGCCGACCACCACCACCTCCTTGGGTGCCGCGAAGGGAGCGACGCGCTCGCCCACCAGCGCCCGCAACTCGTCGGGCGCCGGCGGGTCGGCAGGGTCGGTCGGCACGACCCACGCGACGACCCGCTGCCCCCACTCCGGGTCGGGTACGCCGGCGACTGCGGCCTCGGCCACCCCTGGGTGAAACAGCAACGCCGCCTCGACAGGGGAGGGCCAGACGTTCTCCCCACCGGAGATGATCAAGTCGGACAGGCGGCCTTCGACCACCAGCCGGCCGTCGGGGCCGAACCGCCCGACGTCGCCCGTCGCGAACCACCCGTCCGGGTCGATCGGCACGGTCCCGTCCCGGTAGCAGCGCAACAGCATCGGACAACGAACCCGGATCTCCGATGTCCCCCCCTCCACCTCCACTTCGACCCCGTCGAGGGGAACCCCGTCGTACACCACCCCGCTTCCGGTCTCGGTCATGCCGTAGGTCGTGACCACGTTCGCCGGAAGCCCCGCCGGCGGTGCCGAACCGCCCAGCACCACGGTGTGGAACCTTTCTCCTGCGGTCCCCAAACGCTGAAGCGCCGTCGCGACCAAGGAAACGAACACGTCGGGACCGGCCTCAGACCCCACCGCGCCGACCTCGAAACCGGCGAGCACCGTGCACGGTGTCCCAGTCACCAGGCTCCTGGTCACCACCGACAGACCGCCGACGTGGTTCAGCGGCAGGCACGCGAGCCAACGATGTCGCTGCGGATCGACGCCCAACCGGGCGGTCGTCGCACGGGCCGATGCCTCGACCGCCGCCATGCTCAGCACCACGCCCTTCGGCTCGCCCGTCGTTCCGCTGGTGGCGACCACCAAAGCGTCCCCGGGCTCGACCGGTTCGACGGGTTCGCTGGGTTCCCCGGCGACACGCCGATCCTCGCCATCCGGCCCCACGATCGACGACGGCTTGAGCGCGCCCACGACTCGGCGCTTGGCCTCAACAGACAAACGTTGATCGATCGGCAGGACCGCGTCGCCGCTCTCCCACGCGGCGGCAAGCGCCCGGACGAACTGCGGTCCGCCGGGGAGGTCGATTGCTACCAGGCGAGGCACCGTCAGTAGTCTGGCCGCACATGACCACCCCCGCCGGCGCGGCGACTCGGCCACTGCAACCACGGCCGCGGTTCCGATGGCTGGCCGGCGCCCGCCCGAGAACGTTGCCGGCCTCTGCGGTTCCCGTAGCGGTTGGCACTTCGGTGGTGGCCGCCGAAGGTCACGTCATCTGGTGGCGAGCTGTCGCGGCGCTCGTCGTGGCGGTCGCAATCCAGGTCGGGACCAACTACGCCAACGACTACAGCGATGGCATCCGGGGAACCGACGACAAACGGGTCGGCCCGGTGCGCCTGGTCGCTTCGGGCCTGGCTGCGCCGGCGGCGGTTAGGCGGGCAGCGATGATCTCCTTCGCCGTGGCCGGCGCGGCCGGTCTCGCGCTCGCCGCGGCGGCGGGTTGGTGGCTGATCGCAATCGGGGCGGTGTCGATCCTCGCCGGATGGCTCTACACCGGCGGCCCGAAGCCCTACGGCTACATCGGGCTCGGCGAAACGTTCGTGTTCCTGTTCTTCGGGCTGGTCGCGACCGTCGGGACCGCGTACGTCCAACTCGAACGGGTGACCGGGCTGGCGGTGGCCGCCGCGGTGCCCGTCGGGCTCCTCGCGGTGGCTCTCCTTGTGGTCAACAACCTCCGTGACATACCGACCGACGCGGCCTCCGGAAAACGCACCCTCGCCGTCCGCCTCGGCCCCCCTCGCACCCGCCGGCTCTACTGCGCCGCGGTCCTGATCCCCTTCGCCGTCGCGTGCGGGATCGCGGTCTCACGACCGTGGGCCCTATTGGCGCTGCTCGCGGTGCCGCTTGCCGTCGCACCCGTGCGGCGGGTCCTGGCCGGCGAGACCGGCCCGGGACTGGTGGCCGTGCTCGCCGACACCGGCCGGTTGCAGCTGGTGTTCGGCGCGCTGCTAGCGGCTGGCATCGCTGCTTGATCGGCGTTCAGCTCTCGCCGGCGAGGAACGGCCCTACGGCGTCGAGGAACGCCTCCGGCCGCTCGAGGTGGCAGGCGTGGCCGGCGCCGGCGATGACGTGCAGCCGGGCGTTCGCCCCGATCCCCGCCACCAACCTCTCGCCGATCGCCGTGTACTTGGCGTCCAGCCCACCCGTCACCACGAGGACAGGTATGGACAAAGACCCCAGTCGTCGCCATGCGGGCTCCTGCTCGGCGGCGCCGGCGAGGCGCAGGCTCGAGGCGAGACCTTCTGCTGTCGACCCCAAACGCGATTCGACCGCAGCGGCTTCGGGCGGAAGGGTCGAGAAAAGCGGCTGCGCAAGCCACTCCCGCAAGAACGATTCGACCCCCACGGATTCGATTCGGGCCGCCAGTCTCTCGTCGGCTTCACGTCGCCGGGCGCGCTCGGCGGGATCGTCGATGCCAGCGGTTGTCGACACCAGGACCAACCGGCTGACCGACTCGGGGTGGCGCAGCGCGACGTCCAAGGCGAACCGGCCGCCCATGGAGTACCCGACCCACGCCGCCGGCGCCGGCACCGCGGTGACCATGAGGTCGGCACCGTCCGAGATCCCGGCGCGCACGCCAGCAGAACGGCCGTGGCCGGGGGCGTCGATGGTGATCACTCGGTGTTTGCCAGCGAGCTCCGCTGCGATCGCCCCCCACGCGGCTCCCGACTGGGTGAACCCGTGAAGGAGCACGACCGGCCTTCCGTCACCGTTGGTCTCCGCGTGAAGCACGCGATGATCCTGGCATGAACCAACCGCGCGACCCCGCGGCGCCGGATGTCCAAGCGGCGTTCTGTGCTGTCTTGGTGGACGAGTGGGCTCGTGCCGGGTTGGCCGACGCGGTGGTCGCTCCAGGGTCGCGCTCGACTCCCATGGTGATGGCGCTCGACGCCGACCCACGGGTCCGGGTCCACGTCGTCCTCGACGAGCGTTCGGCGGGATTCACCGCTTTGGGTTTGGCGGTCGTGTCGGGAAGGCCGGTCGTCGTCGGAACCACCTCCGGGACCGCGTCGGTCGAGCTTCACCCATCGGTGGTGGAGGCGTTTTACTCAGGGGTGCCACTCATCGCCGCGACCAGTGACAGGCCGCCCGAGTTGCACGACGTCGGCGCGCCTCAGACGGTGGATCAGGAGTTCCTGTTCGGTCGGGCGGTGAGGTGGGCCGTGTCGCCCGGAGTCCCCAACGTCGCGTCGATCGGATCCTGGCGGTCGCTGGCATCGCGCATCTACGCAGAAGCCGCGGGTTCGGGCGGTCCGCCCGGCCCGGTGCACGTGAACCTTGCCTTCAGGGAGCCGCTGCTCGGCGACCCGGGCTTGGTGGAAGCACCGGCTGGGCGACACGGCGGGGCGCCGTGGCACCGCGTCGTTCGGATGGCGTCCGCCGAGATCCCCGGCGAG
>CAZCCS010000225.1:0-1559 GCA_964497005.1 uncultured Acidimicrobiaceae bacterium
GTCCCCGGCGCATCCCCATCCTCGAGGTTGACCGAGTTGATGATCGGTTTGCCGGCGATCAACTCCAGGCCGGTCTCGATGACTTCCGCCTCGGTCGAATCCAGCATCAGCGGAACCGTCGCCTGGGTCGCGAACCTGCTGGCCACCTCGCGCATGTCGGAAACGCCGTCCTCGCCCGTGTAGTCGACACAGACATCGAGGACGTGCGAGCCGCCTTTCACCGCCTCCCTCGCCATGGCCACGCAGGTGTCCCAGTCGTCGGAGAGCATGGCCTCGCGGAACTTCTTGGAACCGTTCGCGTTGGTACGCTCGCCAACCACCAGGAACGACGGCGCCTGGTCGTAAGGAACGTGGCTGTAGATCGACGCAACGCCGGGTTCGAATTCCGGCTCCCGTCGCTTCGGCGACAGCCCGCGACAACGCTCGACCACCTCGGCCAGATGCGCCGGCGTCGTCCCGCAACACCCGCCGACAACAGACACTCCGTACTCGTTGATGAATCGGGCGTGATGATCAGCGAGCTGCTCGGCCGTGAGGTCGTAATGCATCTGACCCTCGACGACTGAAGGCAGGCCAGCGTTGGGAAGAACCGAGATCGGCACACGGGCACGCTGGGAGAGATATCTCAGGTGCTCGCTCATCTCCGCCGGTCCGGTCGCGCAGTTGAGACCGATCACGTCGGGTCGCAGCGCCTCGAGAGTTGTGAGGGCGGCGCCGATCTCAGTGCCCATGAGCATCCGCCCGGTCGTCTCGATCGTCACCTGAACCTGAAGAGGGACTTCCCGCCCGGTCTCCGCCATGGCCCGCCGGCAGCCGATGATCGCGGCCTTGGCTTGCAGGAGGTCTTGAACCGTCTCGATGATCAGCAGGTCCGCGCCGCCCTCGATGAGGCCTGCCGCTGCGATCTGGTAGCCATCGCGCTGGTCCGCAAAAGCGATCTGACCGAGAGAAGCGATCTTGGTTCCGGGGCCTAGCGATCCGGCCACCCAGCGTTCCTTCCCGGCGACGTCGCGGGCGATCGACGCGGCCTTGCGGGCCAGGTCGCGGGTGCGCGCCTCGAGGCCGTACTCGGCGAGCACCCAAGGGAGGGAGCCGAAGCTGTCGGTCTCGACCACGTCGCAGCCGACATCGAAGAAGCTCTTGTGCAGATCGGCAACCACGTCGGGTCGGGTCTCGACGAGGATTTCGTTGCACCCCTCGAGGGCAGGCCCACCGAAATCGTCGGGCCCGAGGTGGCGCACCTGCAGGTTGGTGCCGGTGGCCCCGTCGAAGATGACCACCGATTCCCGCGCCGCGTCGAGGTAGGAACTCACCCCCACAGGGTACAAGGAGGGCCTTATCCACCCGGAAACCGGTTTTCGGTACGGCCGGGGGTGGGGCAGGGCCCCCGCCCTCGGGCGGAGCCTGGGGTGGGGGCCCCAGGCGGGTCGGTGTCATGGGGTTCGGGCCCCGGACGGGCCTGTGTGGGCACGGCCAGGCATGGGGTTGGGGTCCCCATGCTCTGGAGGAGTCCGGGGTTGGGGCCCCGGACGGGCACTGTGACATAGTGCGGCTCGGTA
>CAZCCS010000225.1:1569-5656 GCA_964497005.1 uncultured Acidimicrobiaceae bacterium
AGTCATCGCGGCCAACGGAGCGGTGGACGAGGCACAGGCCGCGTTAGGGGTCGTGCGCGCCCAGGTGGAAAAAGGGTCCGAGCTCGACGATCTCCTGGTCCTCCTCGAGAAGGATCTCTATGTGCTCATGGCCGAGCTCGCCACCGCGCCCGAGAACCGGTCAAAGCTGAAGGCGGGCGTCTCGCTTGTCACCGAGGACATGGTCAACGCGCTCGAACAGCGCATCGACGAAGTCGCCGCGCGGTTCCCCGCGATCAAAGACTTCGTCATTCCGGGGCACGACCCCGTCTCCGCCGCGCTCGACGTCGCCCGCACGACCATAAGACGCGCCGAGCGCGAATCGCTGAGTGCAAGCCCGGCCGGGTCGTTGGTCGTCCGCTACCTGAACCGGCTGTCCGATCTCGCCTGGGCGCTCGCCCGTTGGCAGGAGCACGGCGAGTCACTGATATCTCGAAAGGCGACAGGCAGATGAACATCCCTACATTCGAGGTGGAGCGAACCGCTCCAGCGGACGTGTCGGTGCTCGGAGTGCCGGTCTTCTCCGACCTGTCCAGCCCGCCGGAAGCTGGGGCCGAGATCGACCGCGGGTTCCTTGTCCAGCGGCGGTTCGAGGGCAAGCCCGGTCAGGCGATCGCGCTTCTGGCAGACGACGGGTCGACCGTTGTCGCGCTCGGAGTCGGTAACCGGGAATCGGTGGATGCCGACGCGCTGCGCCTCGCCGGCGGCGCTTTGGCGCGCAACGCCGGCGATGCTACGGAGGTGGCGACCACTCTCTCCTCGACCTGGCCCGAGCACGCCCGCGCGATCGTGGAGGGCATCGGCCTGGGCGCGTACCGGATCAACGGGAACCGCAGCAGGGGCGGCAACAACAATGCCAACGCACAGACGCCGGCCCGGCTCGAGCGGGTGGTGCTCGTCGGCCGGCAGGGCATCCGGTCGTCGGTGGAAAGAGGACGGGTTTCCGTCGAGGCGACCTGGCGCGCGAGGGACTGGGTGAACCTGCCGCCAAGGAGTCTCACCCCTCGCGATCTGGCCCGGTTGACCGTTGATGCCGCGGAAGCAGTCGGCGCGGAAGTCGAAGTGTGGGACGAGGACAGAATCGCCGACGAGAAGCTTGGCGCTTTGATGGGAGTCGCTTCCGGCGCGTCGGAGCCGCCACGATTGATCCGGGTGCGTCACACGCCGGCCCGTCGGCCTCGCGCGCGGATCGCGTTGGTGGGGAAGGGGATCACGTTCGATTCGGGCGGTCTTTCTCTGAAGCCTGCCCAGTCGATGATCACCATGAAGGACGACATGGGAGGCGCCGCCGCGGTGATCACCGCGACGATTGCCCTCGCGCAGCTCGGAGTTCCCGTCGAGGTGGAGGCTTGGGTCGCGGCAACGGAGAACATGCCAAGCGGCACCGCTATCCATCCCGGTGACGTGCTGACCGCGCGCAACGGGACAACCATTGAGGTCCAGAACACCGACGCCGAGGGTCGGTTGGTTCTTGCTGACGCGTTGTCGCTCGCCGTCGAGTCAGAGCCCGACGCGATCATCGACCTTGCAACCCTGACCGGCGGGCAGAGGGTCGCGCTCGGAACCGGCGTTGCGGCGGTGATGGGCACCGATAACGAGCTGGTTCAGCGGGTCATCGCCGCCGGCGAGTCGGCGGGGGAGCCGTGCTGGGAGCTGCCGCTCTTTGCCGCATACCGCAAGGATCTCGACTCGGATGTCGCGGACCTGCGCAACGTGACCAACCAGCCTGCCGCGTCGGCGATTATGGCCGGCCTGTTCCTCAAGGAGTTCACCGGAGGCCGCAGGTGGGCGCACCTCGACATCGCCGCGCCGGCGTGGGCGGAGTCGGAGACCGTGCTGACGCGCAAGGGCGGAACGGGCTGGGGTGCCCGTACTCTCATCGATCTGGTGACCGGATGGACGGCTAGGAGGCCTGGCTGACCGAGGACATGTTGAAGTCCTCGACGCGCAGAGCCGGCATCGCTGTACGGGTGAAGTAGTCGGACCACTCGCGGGGGAGTGTGCGCTCGGATCGTCCTACCGATGACACCCGGGATAGAAGGTCGACGGGGCTTTCGTTGAACCGGAAATTGTTGACCGCGCCCACCACCTCGCCACCCTCGATCAGGTACACGCCGTCGCGGGTGAGCCCGGTTAGGAGCAACGTTTGCGGGTCGACGGTCCTGATGTACCACAGGCACGTGAGCAGTAGGGTTCGCTCCTTGGCTTCACCCGACATGCCGTCCGTGTCGGGTCCGTCGGTCGTGCCGTCCATGATCAGGTTGTCGACGTAGGGCGTCATGGGAAGCCCGGTCAGCTTGGCGGAGTAACGGGTCTGGATGAGTGCTCGGAGGACTCCGTCTGCGATCCACCGGGTCGGCGGGACGGGAAGACCGTTGTCGAAGACAGAAGTTGCGGCCGACGAGCTATGCGCGGTGACGAAAGGGGCGCAGGACAGCCAGTCGGCCGACGGGTCGCTGCGCAGCGTGATCTGCGTCGGGGTGAGGCGCTCGCCCACCCGGGTGCCGCCACCGGGTCTACTGAACACGGTTCGGCCGTCGTGGGCGTCACGGGCTCCCGCCGACCAGTACATGCTGATCATGAGATCGGCGACGGCGCTCGGTGGAAGGAGGGTCGGGTAGCGTCCGGCGGGAAGCTCGATCTGGCGCGACGCCCACTGCAGGCGCTTTGAGAGCCCGGCTGTCATCGCCGGCACGTCGACGTCGCCGAAGTCCTCGGTCGGAGCCCCAGCCCATGCGGACCGGGCGAAGTCGCTGGACTTGGCGTTCATCTCGATGTACCCGGTCGGCTGATCGTGGCGCGCGCGGAGTCCGGTGGAAGACCCGAGGTACGTGGTTCGCACCTGGTGCGAGGCGTAGCCGAACAGCAGCTCACCTTCAGCCTCGCCCCGTTCGAACTGCGCCCCGAGATCCGCGGCCGTGTCGCGAAACACACCGATCGAGGTTTCCGCCGGCGGGGCGTCCCAATCGCCCGGCTCTGGGAGTGCCTCCGCGCCCGCCAGAGGCATTCGGTCCTCGGCCTTGGAGCTGCCGGCTGCGGCCACTTCCGCCGACCTGACCACGTCCTCCAAAGTCTCTGCGGTGACCCCTTCCTTGGACACGACGCCGACGGCGCCTTCGGAGATCGCGATGACGGTGATCTGGCTACCGCGCGAGACGCCGTTGCTGGTGAGGGTGTTGTTGGCCCACCTCAGGTTGGCGCTGGTGGCCACGTCGGCGATGACGATGCAGCCTTCCGAGCGGGAGATGGACAGAGCCCGCTCCAGCAGTTCCTGCGGGGTCACCTGCCCGACTCCTGCGCGGTGTTCAGAATCCGGACTTGGCGGAACAGGGCAGAGGGGCACCCGTGGCTGACCGGCGCCACCTGGCCCGGTTGACCCTTGCCGCAGTTGAAAGCTCCGCCGAGGACGTAAGTGGTTTCCCCGCCCACGGCTTCCATCGATCCCCAGAATTCGGTGGTCATTCCTTGATAAGCAACATCCCTGAGCTGGCCGGCGAGTCGCCCGTTGCGAATTCGGAAGAAGCGCTGTCCTGTGAACTGGAAGTTGTAGCGCTGCATGTCGATTGACCAGCTCTTGTCGCCGATTACATAGATCCCGTCGTCGACGCCGCCGATGAGCTCGTCGGTCGTCGGGCCGCCCGGCGACGGTTGCAAAGAGACGTTCGCCATCCGTTGCAGAGGTATGTGCTCGGGCGAGTCAGCGAACGCGCACCCGTTGGACCTCCCCAGCCCCTGTCGCGCCGCCATCGCCCTGTTCAGCTGGTAGCCCACGAGCACCCCGTCACGAATGAGGTCCCACGACTGAGAAACGACGCCCTCGTCGTCGAATCCGATGGTGGCCAGGCCGTGCTCGACCGTCCGGTCGCCTGTGACGTGCATCACGGGCGACCCGTACTGCAGGTTTCCGAGCTTGTCGAACGTTGCGAACGACGTGCCCGCGTACGCCGCTTCGTAGCCGAGCGCCCGGTCCAGCTCGGTGGCGTGGCCGATCGACTCGTGGATGGTGAGCCACAGGTTGGACGGGTCGATGACCAGGTCGTACGCCCCCGCCTCCACGGAGGGGGCGGCC
>CAZCCS010000226.1:0-314 GCA_964497005.1 uncultured Acidimicrobiaceae bacterium
GTCGCTCCGGGGGTTGCAGCGAAGGTGGGGCACCTTCCTCCAGTATCGGTACTGTTCGCTGCCTTCCTCGGGTACAACCCGATTCGGTCACTTCTCGGTGGCCACGCTCTGGCTCAGCTCTCGCCGACCAACCAGGCGGTGCTGACCGGCCACAGCTACTTCCCGAAGCTGATCTCGCCGGCGTTTCACTCGGGTCTCACCGAAGCGTTCCTGTTCGCGACGATCGCGTGCCTGATCGCGGCGGCCGCCTCCTGGTCACGGGGCAAACTAACCCCGTGAACAGGTCGCAGTTCGAAAAACTTTTCGACTTGACC
>CAZCCS010000226.1:324-5626 GCA_964497005.1 uncultured Acidimicrobiaceae bacterium
TCGGGTCGCCATCGTCACCGGCGGAACCCGTGGCATCGGGAGGGCGATCGCCGAAGGCCTGGCAATGGCGGGCGCCTCTGTGGCAGTAGCGAGCCGCAAGGCTGACGCCTGCAAGGAGACCGAGGCGCATCTTCAGTCGCTCGGCGGCGACGCGATCGGGATCCCGACCCACATGGGCGAACTGGAGCAGCTGTCCGCCTTGGTCCAAGAGACGGCCGACCGCTTCGGGCGCATCGACATCATCGTCAACAACGCCGCAAACGCGCTTGCCTTACCCGTCGGCGACTTCACCCCCTCTGCGTGGTCGAAGTCCTTTGATGTCAACCTCCGTGGACCGGTATTCCTCGTTCAGGAAGCCCTTCCGTTCCTCAAGTCCTCGGGCAAGGCGTCGGTCATCAACGTGATATCGGTCGGAGCCTTCCTCTTCGCGGAGCACGAGGCGATGTATGCCGCTGGTAAGGCGGCGCTCATGGCGTTTACCCGCAGCATGGCCGCCGCATACGCTCCGTACGCGATCCGGGTCAACGCCTTGGCTCCAGGGACCACCAACACTGACATGGTGCGCAACACCGGGCCGGAGACCGTCGAAGCGATGACGGTCGCCAGCCACCTGAAGCGCCTTGCCAGCCCAGACGAGATGGTCGGCCCCGCTTTGCTGCTCGCTTCAGACGCGGGCAGCTACATGACCGGGCAAGTCCTGATAGCCGATGGAGGACTTGCTCCTCACTGACGTGGATCGAGCGTTCGCAGAAACCTCCCGTTAGATTCCTTGCCGTGACCGCCACCGACATCGACGCCTCCGACGAGCTTCTGGTCGACGAACGTCTTACCGAGCTCCTCGAGTCGTACCCGCCCGGATCGACGCCCGAACTGGAGTTCCTTGGAGCCCAGTTCGACGCGGGCCTGGCGTGGGTTCACTTCCCCTTGGGCTTCGGGGGTCTCGGTTTGCCTCGCAAGCTTCAGCCCCGCATCAGCGATCGGTTACGCGAGGCTGGCGCTCCGAACCTCGCGGCGCGCAACGCCATCGGCTACGGGATGGCGGCGCCGACGATCCTGACCATGGGCACCGACGAACAGAAGAGCCGCTATCTGAGGCCTCTGTTTACTTGCGAGGAGATCTGGTGTCAGCTTTTCTCGGAGCCGGGAGCCGGGTCCGATGTCGCGAGCCTTGCTACCAGGGCAATACGCGATGGCGACGAGTGGCTGCTCAACGGCCAGAAGGTCTGGACGACGCTGGCTCACACGTCTGCCTTCGGGATGGTGTTGGCGAGAACCGACCCCGAAGCGGAGAAGCACAAAGGGTTGACCTACTTCGTTGTCGACATGCGCGCCCCCGGCGTCGAGGTGAGGCCGCTGCGACAGATGACCGGCGACGCCGAGTTCAACGAGGTGTACTTCACCGACGTGCGTGTTCCCGACAGCGAGCGGTTGAGCCCGGTGGGTGAGGGCTGGCGAGGGGCGATCGTCACACTGATGAACGAACGGGTCTCGATCGGAGGAGGTGTGCCTCCGAGGGGAGGCGGAGCGATCGGAACTGCTCTCCGAACCTGGGAAAAAATTCCTCCGGAGCGGCGAGGACCGGTTGTCCGGGACCAGCTCGCCCGGTTGTGGGTCGAGTCGGAGGTTATGCGGCTCAACAGGATGAGAGCAGCCGTGAGCTCGGCGCTGGGGACCCCGGGGCCGGAAGGATCTCTCGGCAAGCTAGCGGGGGCCGAGTTCAACAAGAAGGTCTACGAGTTCTGCGAGGACCTCCTCGGAGCGGCCGGGATGCTGTATGACTCATACGAGATGCGCCGGCCGGAAGGGGCGATGGAATCGCGGTCGGTGCAGCAGACGTTCCTCCGGAGCCGGGCCAACTCGATCGAGGGCGGGACTTCGGAGGTGATGAGGAACATCCTCGGAGAGAGGGTTCTCGGTTTACCAGGAGACGTGCGCGTCGACAAAGGTGTGCCCTGGTCGCAGGTCCCCCGGAACTGATCCCTAATCCAGCGAGGGTGCAGACGGCTGCTTCTCGGCGGTTCTGTAGTCGCCGAAGGGAGAGTCACGCTTGGTCAGCGCGTCGGTCAGCCCTTTTTGCATCTCCTGGATGAACTCCCGCATCGACCGCTGGTGCGTGCCGAGGGCACATAGCTCGGTGCCCACCCTGATCCCGGTCCGCATCCCCATCACTTCCATTTGGCGGTGCACGACGCGCTTGTTGATCTGAACGATGTCAGGCGGGAGCTTCGCTATCCGCGAGGCCACTTCGACCACCCTGTCGTCGAGCTCCTCGACCGGAAACGCCGCGTTGGCCCAACCCAGCTGGACCGCCTCAACCCCGCTCATCGAATCGCCGGTGAGCATCGCCTCCATCGCCTTGCGCATGCCGATGGTCCACGGGTGGAAATGCATATCGGGAACGCCGAATCGCACCGCTGGATAACCAATCTGCGCATCCTCGGCGACGTAGATCAGGTCGCATCCAGAAGCCAGCTCGCTGCCGCCGGCAAGGCAATAGCCGTGAACCTGGGCGATGACCGGTTTGGCCAGGTCCCAGATGCTCATCCACCCCTCGGTTACGTGCCGGGGCCACTGGCCATCCCCGCCCGGGGTGAAGAACGGCATTTCAAGTCCTTCGTTTCCACCGCCTAGGTCATAACCCGCCGAGAAGCTCTTGCCAGCTCCCCGAACGATACTCACGTGCACCGATTCGTCCTGGTCCGCTTCCCGGAGCGCCTCAAGGATCTCCCCTCTGAGCGGGTGAAAGAGAGCGTTTCGCTTCTCGGGCCGGTTCAAAGTGATCCGGCGGACGCCGGGAGATGGGTCGTCGACCAGGATTACCGTGTATGCCATGGGATCCTCCGTGCGGGCCTTCGGCGTGAGTAGAAGAACGTTCTACTACGCCTGATCGGCGGGCGCCCACCCGGGTCGCCTCGACCAGGCCGCGGGTGTAACTTCGGAGTTGAGCGGTCGGGCGGCCCGGCCGAAGGGCAAGCACGACAAACGCCTTCAGGGGGAAGAAGAGATGAAGAGCAAGGCAGCCATTCTCTGGGAGACCCACTCGAAGTGGAGTGTCGAGGAGATCGAGTTGGACCCGCCGCGCGCCGGCGAAGTGCTCGTCAAGCTCGCGGCCTCGGGGCTGTGCCACTCGGACGAGCATCTCGTAACGGGAGACATGGTCCTGGATCAGGCCACCGCGGACGCGCTCGGGTTGAAGCAGCTGCCCGTCATCGGCGGCCACGAAGGAGCCGGCGAGGTCGTCGAAGTGGGTCCCGACGTCACGACGCTCGCCCCGGGGGACCATGTGGTGTTGAGCTTCATCCCGGCCTGCGGCCGCTGCCCGTCATGCGCGATGGGGCAGCAGCATCTCTGTGATCTCGGCGCGTTCCTGTTGGCGGGCAGGCAGGTCACCGACTTCACCGCGCGCCATCATGCGACCGACGGCACCGATCTGGGCGTGATGTGCTGCGTCGGGACGTTCGAGCCGTTCACGGTGGTCAGCGAAGCCAGCTGCGTCAAGATCGAGCCGCACATCCCGCTCGACAGAGCCGCTCTCGTCGGGTGCGGTGTGACGACGGGCTGGGGCACCGCTGTAAATGCGGCCGACGTTCGCTCCGGTGAAACGGTCGTGGTGGTCGGCCTCGGTGGGATCGGCATGAACGCGATCCAAGGAGCCCGCCTCGCCGGCGCCGACAAGATCGTCGCGGTGGACCTCCTCGAATCCAAGCGGCAGCGGGCCGGGATCTTCGGGGCGACTCACACCGCCTCGTCGATCGAGGAGGCGACCGCTTTGGTCGGGGAGCTGACCAGGGGGGCGATGGCCGACAAGGCCATGCTCACCGTCGGCGTCGCGTACGGAGACCTGATCGCCCCGTTGATGAACCTGGTGAAGAAGGGCGGCAGAGCGGTGGTGACCGCGGTCGCTCCGGTGGCACAAACCGATGTGAAGCTCGACCTGTTCATGATGGCGATGATGCGCAAGGAGCTGGTGGGCTGCATCTTCGGGAACGCCAACCCACGCCGGGACATCCCGCGCATTCTGGACTTCTACACCCAGGGCAAGCTGAAGCTCGACGAGCTGGTTACCAACACCTATCCGCTGGAAGACATCAACCAGGGCTACGAAGACATGCGCAACGGAACGAACATCCGGGGAGTGGTCACGTTCTGATCTCGCCGTTGGATTCCACCACGGCTGCGAGGAACGGCAGAGCGGCCAATGCCCTGAGTGTGTCGTTGAGGTGTGTGCAGGTGCTGGTACCGACGAAGCTCTGACGCACCCGGTCCCGCAGGTCCCCCGGAGCGGTCCCGACCAGACGTCCGGCACTGGCAATCGCTCCGGGACATTCGATCCACGGCAAGACCCCGATCTCGGCTCCGCACGAAACGAATCTCAGCGATTCGCTTTCGAGCTCAGCGGTGACGAGGTACTCGTGCACAACGGTTTCCAACCCGTCCCCGTCGACCTGGCTGTCCCGGAAGAAGGCCTCGACCGCGATGCTGCCTTCCGGGCTGGAGCTCTCCACGTTCCGCCACACGTCCATGCGGCGGAGGCGCCTGGTCGAGTGCGGGAGCATGGGAACCAACGTGGGCCAACCCACCGGATCACCGTCGGATGCTTCGAGGGACGGCGCCGGCGGCCCGATGACCGTCGGCGGATAGCCAAGCCGCTCACCTTCAACCATGATCGTCCCCCCGGCCGCCCAACCGGCACAGATGTCCGCCCTGCTCGCAAGTCGAAACGATCCGCGGCCGGGGGGCATCCCTGCGGAAGCCAGAGCCACTCCCGACACCAGTATCGCCGTCGGCAGGTCGTCGAGAAGCTGATAGCTCAAGGACGAGGATTTGTCATGGTCGGCCATTGCCTCGTCCAGTGACCTCCGGAATCCCGACGAGAGCCTGAGGCCTAGAAGCTTCTCTTCATAGACGGCCGGAGGATCGATGCTCAGTTCCCGAACAGACCTGTCGTCCGCGAACGCGACCGTCGCGCTTATATCGGACTCGGCGACGACGGTGGCGGCTCCCCTGGCCCCGGTCCACAGATCGCGCCCGTGTGCGACCACTCTGACGTCCCCTAAGAGGCCATCGGGCCGCAAGCACGTGTGAGCGGTCGTCCGCCTCACCGAGCAGGGCCTGCGCGCCGGCGTTCCTTCGTGCGGCGAGTGGGGGCCGTGCTGCACCTCGATCGGACTGTTGGCTTCCGTGGAAGGGATCCTTACGCAACCGAGCGCTGCGATGCGGGCACTTTGGGGAAAGCGGTCACGACGCCGGGGAGACGGTCACGCCCGGAATGAGGTGTCCGCATATCGGGTCGGCGCCGGGA
>CAZCCS010000227.1:0-1139 GCA_964497005.1 uncultured Acidimicrobiaceae bacterium
CCGAGAGCCTGGGCGGTCGCAGCCCGGAAGGCGAGGTGGCCTCCGCGCTCGACAAGACGGCCAACATCTTGGAGCGGATGGGGCATCGGGTCGACCAGGCTTCCTACCCGTTCGATACCGGTCCGATCATGGCCGACTTCTCCGTTCTGTACGCGACCGCCGCGCTCGGAGTGAGGGACCTGGTTGCCGGCGTTGCCGGAGCCGAGCCCGACGAGACGCTCCTCGAGCCGTTCACGCTTGCTATGGCCTCCGCCGCGGCGGCCTTGCCTGCCGGCGCTCTCGAGGAGACCAAGTCCAGGCTGCGGGCGGTGATCCCGATGTACGAGTCGGCGTTCGAGCACTTCGACCTGATCCTTTCCCCGGTGACGCTCACTCCGCCGATCCCGATCGGCCACATCGACGGTGGGGTCCCCTTCGACGAGTTGGTGCCTCGGATCGGCGATTACGCCGACTACACCGTGTTGCACAACATCGTCGGTGCTCCGGCGATGAGTGTGCCGCTGCACTGGACCGCTGACGGGCTTCCGGTCGGGTCGCAGTTCGCGGCCAGGATCGGGGACGAGCGGACTCTGTTCGAGTTGGCCTACGAGCTTGAGGAAGCGGAACCCTGGCGGGGGCGTCGCCCGCCGGTCTTCACACTTCCTTAACGAACTCCTGGCACTCTTGGTGCCATGCCGGGCGACGCAGGCACGATCGTGGTCGTCGAGGATGACCCGAACATCGCCGACCTGGTGGATCTCTACCTCCGGCGGGACGGTTTTCGTGTGATCCAGGCTGCGACGGGAGCGGCCGGCCTTGCGGCTGTCGACCGGGAGCAGCCCAGGCTGGTCCTTCTGGACGTCGGCCTTCCCGGGGACATGGACGGGTTCGAGGTCTGCCGGCGGCTGCAGGCCAAGAGTCGGGTGCCGGTGCTCATGCTGACCGCGAGGGACAGCGAGATGGACCGGGTCGTTGGCCTCGAGCTCGGTGCCGACGACTACGTGGCCAAGCCGTTCTCACCTCGCGAGCTGGTAGCCAGGGTGCGCGCGATCCTCCGCCGGGTCGAGGGTGCTCCCGCGGCGAAGGACGTGGCCCACGCGGGCGGAGTCGAGGTAGACCGCCCGCGGCGCGAGGCCCGTCGCCATGCCACGGCGATCAGG
>CAZCCS010000227.1:1149-5600 GCA_964497005.1 uncultured Acidimicrobiaceae bacterium
CGCGAGGCCCGCGTCGAAGGCCGAGTGGTGCAGTTGACCGCAAAAGAGTTCGACCTGCTCTCGTACCTCACCGACAGCGCCGGCCTGGTTCTGACACGCCGCCAGCTTCTCGACGGGGTGTGGGGGCCCGGCTGGTACGGGGACGAGCGCACCGTTGACGTGCACGTGCGCCAACTACGAAAGAAGCTAGGTGACGCACTTCCGCTGACGACCGTTTGGGGCGTCGGCTACCGGCTCGGATGAGTGTGAGATGCGGCGACGACTGACGGTCACGATCGTTGGCGTCGTTGTCGGCGCGTTGGCGGTCGCCGGGTTTGGGAGCCTGTTGCTCGCCGCGCGCGCCGAGCGGACTCATTTTCGGCAGCGGCTGCACTCGCAGGCGCAGGTGATCTCGTCCAACCTCGACACGCTGATCTTCGGCAAGACAAACGCCAACCGCAAGAACGTGCTCGCCATCGTTACCGAGGTGTCGAGGCTCGAAGGGGTCGCCATCGCGGTGGTGCAGCCGGATGGGACGGTGACGCCGATACAGCCCTCAGCTCCGCTCCTCGGGCTTTTTGGTCGTGCCGAGCCCTTGCCGTCGGGTCTCACCTCCGCGGACCTCGACCCGACCAGGCTGCGCTCCGGTCAGTCGACGTCAGGCGGGCGGGGCACCCTGATGTGGGTCGCAGTGCCGACCTCGATCAGCGACTCGGCCCTGATTCCGGCCGGTTTGAACGCGGCTCGAACCGCCGTGCTCCAGCAGCGGTTGGCGGCGATCTCCCCGAGTGGGAACATCCCCCTAGCGGTCGTGGTGACCGGGAAGGAGACCGGGACCCCGGGTGCGACGACCTGGTTCATCCTGGCTGCGCTCGCTGCGCTCGCCGTGGCTGCGGTGGTCGCCGGCGCGCTCAGCCGGCGGATCACCATGCCCTTGCAAGCGGTGGAGCGGGCGGCCGGCCGTATAGCAGCCGGCGACCTCGATCAGCGGGTTCACATCGACCGCGGGGAGTACCCCGAGATCGCCTCCCTGGCTTCGTCGATAAACACCATGACGGGGAGTTTGCGCGAGGCCCGGCAGCGGGAACGCCAGTTCTTCATGTCGGTGTCTCACGACCTGCGCACTCCACTCACCTCCATCCGCGGCTGGGCAGAAGCGATCTCCGACGGAGCCGCCACAGACCAGCGGCAGGCCGCACGGGTCATCGGGTCCGAGGCACGAAGGCTCGAGCGACTGGTCCAGGACCTGCTCGACCTAGCCCGACTCGACTCGCACTCGTTCTCCCTGCGGCTATCGCCGACAGACGTGGGTGCGGTGGTGGCGGACACGGCCGAAGGGTTCCGGCCGATGATCGAGCAGGCCGGTTTGGTGCTTGACGTGCTGACGCCCCAACCAGGTCTCGAAGCCGCCGCCGACCCTGACCGGCTCGCCCAGGTCGTGGCCAACCTGGTCGAGAACGCCTACAAGTACGCCTCGGGCACCATCAGGGTTCGTACCGCGGCTGGCACTGGCTCGGTAGTGGTGACGGTGCAGGATGACGGACCGGGGATATCCGGCGAGGAACGGGACCACGTCTTCGAGCGGCTGTACCAGTCCCCCAGGTCTCCGGCGAGGCAGGCAGGGTCAGGATTGGGGCTTGCCATCGTCAAGGAGTTGACAGCCGCGATGGGAGGGACCGTCAGCGCGGTCCCAGCGCCTGCCGGCCGGGGGAGCCTCCTCTCCCTCACCCTGCCGGCGACACGCGAGCCCAGGCCGGCCTCCTACGCTCCCGGAGGCGGCGTGTAGCCGCCGGCAAGCGACTCGAGTTCACCGGCCACGAACAACGACGTCCTGTCTTCCAGATAGGGGCCGACGACCTGTACCCCCACCGGCAGGCCATCGGGCGTGAAACCCACGGGTGCAACGGTCGACGGCAGGTAGACCACTCCCACCAGCCCGGTCCAGATGAGCGTGTCGATCTGCGACCGGGCTCTGCCGTTGATCGTCAAGCTCCGGTCCATGAGGTTGCCCGCCTGATCGTGAGGGAACGCGGCCATCGGCGTGACCGGGCACAGCAGGACGTCGAAGTCGCGGAACCATTCCTGCCAGATACGGCGCATCTGGGTTCGGGCCTCGTGGTTGTCGAGCCAGGCGCGGTGGGTGCCGCTGATCGCATCGCCGACCTCCTTGTCGGTGCTCACCGATATGGCCGGCGTTATCAGAGAGCTGAAAAGGGCGAACGCATCGGCGAGCAGGATGGGGGGATGGGCGTCGGTCACCTGAGCGCCGGCCTTCGAAAGAGCTTCGGCCGCCGTCGTGAGGACGTCTCCGACCTCGGTCGCCACCTCGCCGGCAGGGTCATCCAGCCAGGTGCCGACCCGGTACTCGCGGATGTCGTCGTGGCGCGCCGCGGGTAGGTCGAGCCTCCATGCCTTTGCGTCTTCGCCCGTCGGGCGAGCAAGCACTTCGATCAACGCGGAGAGGTCGCCGGCGCTACGGGCGATCGGCCCGAACACGTTTATGTCCGCGTCGATCAGTCCGCCGCCGACATGATCGAGGTAACCCCTTTGCGGCACGATCCCGAAGCTCGGCTTATGTCCGAATACCCCGCAGAAGTTGGACGGGATCCGGACCGACCCGCCTATGTCGGTGCCGAGCTCGAAGGAGGTGAGCCCCGCGGATACTGATGCTGCGGCTCCTCCAGAGGAACCGCCGGGGGTCCTCGAGTGGTCCCACGGGTTGTTGGTGGTTCCGAACACGTCGTTGAACGTCTGGATGTCCCCGGACCAGCGGGGCGCGTTGGTCTTGCCGAACACGATCGCCCCCGCCTCCCTCAGGCTCGCCACTGCTGGTGCGTCAGTCTCGGGAACGTGACCGACCAGTTCGTGCGCGCCGCCTGTAGACCTGATGCCCGCCGTCTCGATCGCGTCTTTGATGGTCACCGGCAGCCCATGCAGCGCGCCGAGATCGCCGGCGCCGGTCCCGGCAGTCGCTTCGTCGGCCCGCTCGGCGGCATCCCTGGCCGGGCCCTCGTCGAGGGTGACCACTGCGTTCAGGGCGGGGTTGATCCGCTCGATTCTGGAGAGGTACTCGTCGAGCAGCTCACGGCTCGAAATCCGCCTCTCCCGGATCGCGGCGGCCTGCTCCCTGAGCGTCCACAGCGCGGGGGAGTCGTTCGGTTCGGTCATCGGGGGCACCTCCGAAGGGCGAGTGATCGGGACACGCTGGGACTAACTATGGTCGAGGAAGCCCTGCTCGAGTGGGCCCTATCCGAGTGGGCCCTATCCGAGCGGGCCCTACCCGAGGGGACGGGCGAAGCTCAACTCGTGGCCGTCGGGGTCGCGCACATGGAAAAAGCGTTCCCCCCACGGCGCGTCGGCCGGCGGTGCTTCGGGATGGGCGCCGGCGCTTCTCACTCGCTGGTACATACTGTCGACATCGTCAACCCAGAAGACGATCCGCCCCCAGATAGCGGCGTTGTCCGTGCGGTTCGAGTTGAGTTGCAGGTTCAGATAACCGTTTCCCGCACGGAAGCTGGTGAACTCGGCGTCTTCCCCTCCGTAGAGGACCTCGAAGCCCACCGATGCGTAGAAGACGACGGCCCGTCTCATGTCTGCGGTCAGCAAAGTGACCGCGCTGATGCACTCGACCGGGCCCGGCGTTGATGCCACGCGGCCCAGCTTGGCAGCTTCGTACGGCCCGGCACCGCCATGGCGATTGCTTTGTCGGCATGGACATTGCGGACGGGATCTGTCCTAGAGAGGTGCCACGATTGCTGCATGACCGATTCCTCCATCCCGGATTCCCCCATGTCAGGCAAAGACAGATCCGACCTCATAGGGGCTCTCGAGCGCCAACGTTCGTTCCTGCGCCAGACGGTTCAGGGGTTGAACGACCACCAAGCGAGGGAACGAACCACGGCCAGCGAGCTCTGCCTGGCAGGGATCATCAAGCACGTTGCCAGGGTGGAGCAGCGGTGGGTCGACTTCATCGTTGATGGACCAGAGGTGCTCGCATTCACGCCACAGAGCATGGAGTCCCACGCACAGAGCTTCCAGCTGCTGCCAGGTGAGTCGCTTCCAGTTCTGCTGGAACGATACGACGAAGTCGCCCGCCGAACTGCCGAGGTCGTCGGGCAGCTTTCCTCACTCGACGATTCTCAGCCTCTTCCCGACGCGCCATGGTTTCCGCCGAACACGCGCTGGTCGGCGCGCATGGTCCTGGCACACATACTCGCCGAGACGGCGCAGCACTCAGGTCACGCCGACATCATCAGAGAATCCCTCGACGGCGCCAAGACGATGGGGTGAGTCCCAGTAGCCTCCGCGGCATGACGGTTCGACTGCCCCGGGCCGAGGCGGAAGCCTGGCTCGAGTCCTGGGACAGGCAGCAGGAGCTGTACCTTCCCGACCGTGAGGAGCGGCTGCGTTTCCTCGTCGCCATGGTCTGCTCGGACTGTTCTAACAAACAGCTCCGCATACTGGATCTGGCC
>CAZCCS010000228.1:0-3018 GCA_964497005.1 uncultured Acidimicrobiaceae bacterium
CAAGCTCCACAGCGACGTCGAGTTCCGGGTGACCGTGGAGGTCGTTCCGGGCTGATGCCCTAGCGGGAGGTTCCCGGGATCGTCGATGGCCGGCCCGTCCCTGCTTCGCAGGAAAACGGACCTGCCCTCGGCGATCCGGGCCCTCCCTTTTTGGTTCGCCCCGTAGTCGTCGGATCGGCGTCGGAAGCTGGTTCTGCGGTTTGGGTGACGATTCGCGCTGGAAACGGCGCGAACCGGCGCCCGAAAGGCGGTTTCCCGCCCAGTCTGCCGGCGCCGGCTAATCGATCTTCGGCGGCTTCGGGCGGGCGATTTTGGCGTCAACTCGCCGGCGGAACCCATTCTCGGAGTCGAATAGCGCGATTTATGGTTGACGCCGACTCCGAGAATGGGATCGAGGCCCAAAGAATCAAGCCGGGCGGAGGGTCCCTTCAGGTGGATTGCCGTAGGCGTCCCATACCTTGTTGATCTGGGATTGGTAGTAGACGATCCCGAAGCCAATCAGAAAGAGCAATACGCCGACCACCGCTGAGCATCGGTTGCGGCTTCCTACGAGACGCTGGCCAGTCGCAATCCGGCCCCCGGTACGCGCGATGGAAACCAGCGTGACGATCCCGAAAGTGAACCCGCCGAACAGCAATGCGCAGAGGGACAGTCCCGGTTGAACGTCGATCTGATGGTCGAAGTCGCGTAGCTCCCGGTTGACCGTGTAGTACCACCAGAGGTGGTAGATGCCGAACGTCACCAGGCTGAGCAGCCATACGCCCCACGGATTGCGAGTCTTCCCGAGCTTGTTGACAACGGCTGGCGCCTGCCAGGGTTGGCCCGGATAAGGCTGCTGGGCCGGGTATCCCGAAGGAGGCCCGCCGAATCCAGTCGGTGGAACGTTGCTCGCCGCTGGAGGTTGCGTAGGCGCTACTCCATTTGGGTCGTTGTCCTGTGTGGTCATTCTGCCCCCTTCTGTCGTCGAGCCGCCGGCCCCCCGTGAGCCGCCAGACGCTCAGACTCGATGCTACTCGTTCGATGCCAGGCGAGTTTCGACTCAGGAATTCGAGGAAAGAGGGGGTTGGCAAACATCAGATGGTTTGAATGAGACCGCCGTCGATCAGGTAGTCGACGCCGGTGACGTTGCCGGACCTGTCGCTGGAGAGGAACGCGATGAGGTCAGCGACCTCCTTTGGCGTGGTGAACCTACGGGTGGCGCTGTCTCGTACCGCGCTCCCCTCATAGTCAGAGGGCTTGCCCCCGAGCTTGCTCGACAGCGTTGCGGCAACCCCCTGGCTGCCTAACCACAGAGCCGTTGATACCGGGCCGGGGCTCACGGTGTTGACACGGATCCCTAGCGGACCGACCTCTTTTGAAAGTGCCTTCGAGAAGTTGACTAGGGCGGCCTTGGTGGCGCTGTAGTCGATGACAAACGGGTCGGGCAGCGAGGCATTGACCGAAGCGGTGCTGACTATGACACCGCCTCCAGCCTCGATCATCGAAGGCAACAAGGCTCGAACAGTTCGAACCGGCGCCATCAACATCAGGTTCAGCGAGTATGCCCACTGTTCGTCGGTCACAGATCCGGAACCATCCACCCGCGGAGTGACTGCGCCGGCGTTGTTGACGAGGATGTCGATCGGCCCGCCGGCGAGAGCTTCCGCGACCAGTTGGCTTGGGCCAGTTTCAGATGAGAGGTCGACCTGGATCGCTGTGGCTTGTCCGGACGAGACGAGTTCCTTGAGCTCAGGCGAGGTCTCACGCGACCCGGCCACGACGTGCACGCCCTCCGCCGCGAGCGCGGCCGCCACTGCAAGACCGATGCCCTTGCTCGCTCCGGTGACGATCGCCCTTTTACCAGCGAGTCCTAGGTCCATAGAGCCTTTCCAATGGTGCGCACCAGGTCAGAGTCCTTGGCTGGAAAGCCATTCGAGCACGGCCCTGGCGACGTCCTTCCACCCGCTGTCGATGGTAAGGGAATGGCCCCGCCCTTCGAACTGCTTCAGTTCGGTCACAGCGGTCGAGTCCCGGTACTGCTTCAGCGTCGACCGGGTGACCACGTCGGGCACCGTGTGGTCCGCGGTCCCGGAGATCAAGAGGAGCGGCCCGCGTGACTGGTTGCCGGTGTTGACCTTGGCCGGGGAATGCAGCGAGAAGTTCGCAACCGCAGCCTGGAACAGCGGCCTCGCCGGCGAAGGGATCGTCCAGCGTTCGAACAGCTCGTTCGAGTCTTCTTCGGGGATGGCGTTGCCGAATCCGTATCTGAACTCCTTGCTCGTGAGAGATACCGACTTGTGAAGGTTCGCTGGGTTGCCAAGCGCCGGCAGGGCGGATCTGAGCTGAGCGAGTGGCAGGGGCAAGACTCCCTTGATCTGCGCCGGGTCGATTGCGACGGCAGCGGCGCCGTGGTCCTCGCCCAGCAACTTCTCCGCGACCAGACCACCGAAAGAATGCCCGATGATGATCGGCGCAGTGTCAAACGAGTCGACGATCCCGGCCATGTGATCGGTGATCTCGTCGATACCGATGTTGGCAACGGCTTCCGGATGTTGACGAGCTTCCTCAACGGTGGCCGGCTCGTTCGGCCACCCGGGAGCCACAGGGTCGTAACCCGATTCGGCGAACAACTCCATCCACGTGTCCCAACTGCTGGCGTGCAGCCACAATCCGTGGATAAAGACGACGGGCCTGGCTCCGGCGGTCATGGGACTCCTCTCGTGGGACGATTGCGCCGAGCCAACACCCTCCACGCTGAGACGTCCAGTGCCTGTTCCATTCGGATCTGCCCACGGCACAGGCGAATACACCGGGGGCGTAGAGAACTCCAAATGACCTGGCAGGGGGCCGGGGCGTTCGGCCGGCGGAGCGTGGCCGCGGCGATCGCGAAGCGCGGAAGCTTTCGCATGGCCGTTGGCCCATCGGCCGACGGTACGGTCCTGCCGCCGATCATCGTCTGGCGCTATCGACAGCCTGACGACGTGATCGAGGCGCGCCTTCGAGACGCTGTGTCGAGTTTCCATGACATGACTTCGTGGA
>CAZCCS010000228.1:3028-5570 GCA_964497005.1 uncultured Acidimicrobiaceae bacterium
GGAGCCTCAAGCTGCCAAGTAGGAACTGGGTCTTGAAACCGCAGAGGCTCGTTGATGCCTGGGGGTCGGGGCGATTCGCACCGACACCGAGGTGCAACTGAGCCTGGGAGCAGAGGAGGGATCGTTCTGCCGGGACGCTCAGGAGAGCTTGTGGGGCGTGATGCGACACATTCAGAAGCGGCTGGAGGCGGAGGAGTGGTCCTCCTTGCCTGCGGGTCAAATGCTCACGCTCGGGGAAGCCTTGTCACCGTCGAGCACCGCGCTCGAATCGGCAGGCAGTTCGGATCGCAAACCGCGGTCGGGTCAGGCTACGGCGGGAAGGCGGTCTGCAGCTCCTCACAATCCAGCTGCCGTAGTTCGATCTGTGTGGTCCTCCACGTCGAAAGGAAGAAGATTGCGCGTAAAACCGGCCAGGCCCGGTGAAGCGGGGCATGCAGAGGAAGCACACTCGGGCGCCCTCGTCGACGAAGAACGTCACCTCACGACTACCGAGGATGGCGGTGTGCAGCCGGAGCGTCTGGTAGCCAGCTGCGACGTTGAAGTCCTTGGCGCCTTCTTCCAGATGCCCGGTGGTCTTCTCGCCGACATCGACGGAGTACTTCCAGTTCATGTGCCCGACCGCCACGACATCACGTTGGATGTGCAGCGTGCCGGGCACGAGTACAGCCTACGACGGAAGGCTCGAACCCTTCCTCTTGAAACGCTCGGCGAGTACATCATAAGAGCGTCTTAGAATCTTGAGGCGACTCAAAGTGCCACGCGACAATCGGCGTTCCGTCGCTGTCTGAGCAAGACGAGCGGGAGCCCACCCCGGCTGCCCTAAGCATGCAACCATAGGTAGGTGGCGCACGCGCTTGAAGTAGCTGGTCTTATTGCGCTCCTCGGTGCATGTGTGGCTCTAGCTGTACTTGGGATGATCGGCTTCACCCTTGGGGCCTACCGGCGCGGCCAGCGACGCGGATACTCAGATGCTCGGATTGCCGCAGTAACCGTCGCAGCAGCCTTCCTGAGCTTCCTGGGTGGGTGGCTCTTGTACCTGGCCTGCTGGCCGGGTGTGCGCTGGGCACGGTCGCGACCGCGCTGGCGACTGGCAGCGCCAGCAGTGAGCGCCGTAGCTCTATTCGGCGTGTTCGGTGCAACAGCAAGCTTGCTGATGCCAACCGAGGAGGTGACCTTCGCAAATGACACCGGAAACAGCGTCACGCTCGACGGCTGCACGAGCGACCCGGCCTCCCTTTCGACCAATTACCGCTTGGTGCAGTTGGAGATCGCGCGGGATTCCCAGTCCTGCGGGGTGTCCTTCCCTGAGAGCAATCGGCCCTACGGCTGCCTCTACCTCCCCCGGCACCTGACGAAGGAAAGTGTCATCCGCATCAGCGGTTATACGCCGACCAGGAGCGATTGCCCGTAGCCCGCGGTAGGGCGCGCCAAGTAATGCCTGAGCACCGAATGTTCACCGAATGTTCCGTACCGAGTGCGGCCGCTCCGTTTGTCGACCGTTACTCCGGCGCTCGATAAATGTCGATCTGGCGCGGTGACACCCGCTAAAGCCGGCCTTTGCATTCTCTAGCTCAGGCCTCTCCACTCTGACAGGGCGAATGCGCCCGCTGCGACAGTCCAGGGGGCGACAAAGACAAGATCGTGGTACCGCTCCTTCACGGAAAGGTCGATGACAAAGACGACGCCCACCACGAAGGAGATGACGAACCACGCCAAGATCAGTCGATTTGGTCGCCAGAATCTGACAAGAGGACCTCTGGGCGGTGTGTGGCGCCGGTCCGGTTCATCAGGCACACCCCGATATTGCCATCGGCAAAGAGCGGAAGCTCCGAACAGCTGCGCATTCAGTTACGGACGAAGGACCACCAGGTGCCCGCGATTCGGCGACCGGCTCCCGTCTGCCACCAACTCGACCACTCGATCGGCCCGAGGAGATCCCCACTCTCTGCTGTGACGAATTCAGATGAAGAGATTGTCGGGCACGTGGAAACGGTGGGATGGGGAGTTGGGAGGTCTCGGAATATGTTGAACCTTTTGCTTCGTCGAGGGCTCTATGTAAGTCATCTGGATCGCTGACGCAGGAGAAATGGCCTTGGAGGTCGATAGGGGCACACTTTCGGTGGCTATGAGCGAACCGGCAGGCGACTTTGCGCATATGTTCCGACTCGAGTTCCCCCGACTGGCAGGCTTTTGTGCCGGGCTTGTGGGCGATCCTGAGGTAGGAGCTGACCTTGCCCAGGAGGCGTTGGCCCGCACATGGGCACGCTGGTCGGCGGTGGAGGATCCCCGGGCCTACGCCTATCTCGTGGCCACCAACCTCGTTCGTCGGCAGTGGAAGCGCCGAGCGAGGGATCGGCAAATCCGATCGGTGCTCCTTTGGCGGTCATCCGGTCAGAGTTCCCCTGATGGAACACTTCGCGACCTCGTTGACCGCCTACCGCCGAGGCTCCGCTCGGCGACCCTCTTGCACTACTACGCCGATCTCCCAGTCGAGCAGGTCGCCCGGCTGTTGCATCGACCGGAGGGATCAATCCGCCAGCGG
>CAZCCS010000229.1:0-5527 GCA_964497005.1 uncultured Acidimicrobiaceae bacterium
ATAGTGGCCTGCCCCGACGTTGCGCAGCGTAAACTCGCCTTTACTATCCGGGGTGCTAGGGAGAAAATAGCTTTACATGGCTAAGTTGGCTTTGAGGCGCCGGCGCCTTTGGAGGGCGGCCCTGGCATGCGCGTTGCTGGCGCTCGCCGGAAGCGGGGCTCCCGCCATCGCCAAGACGTCCACCTCCGCACCCGCACCTCGCATTGCCACCGCTCACACCCGCCACATTGGCCATGTGTTCGTGATTGTGGTGGAAAACGAAGGATACGCGAGCACTTTCGGCAGTCCTTCTGCGGACCCTTACCTCGCCGGGACCCTTCCCTCGCTCGGTGCTCTGTTGACCCAGTACTACGCCACCGGCCACGTCAGCAACGACAACTACGTCTCCATGATCAGCGGGCAAGGCCCGAACCCACAGAACCAGGGCGACTGCCAGATCTATGACGACTTCATTGGCGCGGTCCCTCCGGCTGTGGGCTCCCCCTGGGACGGCCAAGCCGTGGGCACCGGATGCGTGTACCCGCAGAACGTCCAGACGATCGGTAACCAGCTCACCGAGAACGGTTACGGGTGGAAGGGCTACATGGAGGACATGGGGAACGTGGCCTCACGAGAAGCTCCGGTCTGCGGCCATCCCACCTTGAACAGTCAGGACGCAACCCAGTCACCGGTCGCCGGGGACGCCTATGTCACTCGCCACGACCCGTTCGTGTACTTCCACTCGATCGTCGACGATCCGGCTTACTGCAACGCTCACGTGGTCCCGCTGGGAACTACTGCCGGCCAGCTTCCCGCGGGCACTCCCGCTGCGACGACCGGCCTGGCAGCCGATCTGCGGCAAGTCTCCTCCACACCCAACCTCGCCTTCATCGTTCCCAACCTGTGCAATGACGGGCACGACTATCCGTGCACCAACCAGCCTTCCGGGGCGAGTGCTGGTGCCGACATCGACGCGTTCCTCGAGAAATGGGTCCCGCTGATCACCTCATCACCCGCCTACCAGAAGGACGGTCTGCTGGTGGTCACCTTCGATGAGTCCGGCGGCCCGCAGAGCGACTCGTCATCGTGTTGCAACGAGATCCCAGGACCCGACTCGCCACTGCCGGGAATCACCGGTCTTGGCGGTGGCCGGGTCGGAGCGGTGTTGCTGTCGCCGTTCATCAAACGGGGAACCGTTAGCAACGTCGCCTACAACCATTACTCGTTGTTGTCGTCGATGGAGAGGTTCTTCGGCGTTCCCCGGCTGGGGTTCGCGGCGACGCCTTCGCCGACGTTCGGCCAAGACATCTTCGGAAACACGACGATCACTCCATGAGCAAGCAGCTCAGCCGCCGGAGACTCTTGAAAGGAGCAGCTATAAGCGGGGCGAGCCTTGCGCTGGGAGGCCGCGCACTCGCGACCCCCGGGCGGCAGGGCCAACGGACCGATCCGGCAGGTGGTCAGCGACCTCTGCTCGGACCGGGGGATCGCCCGTATCCGAACCTTCCCGCCGGAACCGAGTCCTTCCCGCAGATCCAGCACATCGTCGTGCTGATGATGGAGAACCACTCGTTCGACAACCACCTCGGTGGCCTTCGCCGCCCAGGGGTGGACGGCCTGAGCTTCCGAGACGGGCGTGCCGTGAACTGGAACCCGGCCCCCGATGGTTCTCCTGTCTACGCAGCTCCGGCACCGTCGACCTGCCAGGTGGGTTACCAGATCAGCCAGAGCTGGGACGCCAGCCACAAGTCGTGGAACTACGGCGCCAACAATGGGTTCGTGGCGCAGTGCGGTCCCGAGTCGATGCACTACTACACCCCCGACCAATTCCCCTTCTACTACTCGCTGGCCTCGGTGTTCCCTGTCTGTGACCGGTACTTCGCTTCGGTTATGGCACAGACGTATCCAAACCGACGTTTCCTGATGGCGGGGTCGGCGTTCGGGCAGGTAAGTGATCCTCTCCCCTCCCCCAGCGACCCGAACCCCCGACCTTCCGGGTTCGGAACCGTCTTCGACATGCTCAACGCGTTCGGGATCACCTGGAAGGACTATTTCACCGACCTGCCGACTTCCGGACTCTTCCCGTATGTCGTCGAGCAGAACCCTGGAAAGGTGGTGCCGGTCGCGGAATTCTTCGCGGACTGCGCGGCCGGGACTCTTCCGGGGTTCAGCATGGTGGAAACCGAGTACCAGGAAGCGTCCGAGGAAAACCCTCAGGACGCCCAGATGGGCGCGTACTTCGCCTACCAGGTGATCACGGCGTTGATGAGCAGCCCGAGTTGGAAGTCCTCACTTTTGATCCTGACCTTCGACGAGCACGGCGGCTACTACGACCACGTGCCACCCCAGCCTGCGGTCCGGCCCGACGGGATCGTCCCCAATGTCGGATCGGATACCTATGGGGACCTGTACAGCTGGACCGGGTTTCGCGTTCCCACGGTGATCGTCTCTCCCTGGGCCCGAGCGGACCACGTTTCGCACACCGTCTACGACCACACGTCAGTGCTCAGGTTGGTCGAGAGCAAGTGGAATCTTCCGGCCCTGTCGGCTCGCGACGCCAACGCCAACAACATGCTGGACTGTCTTGACCTTCGCCGGCCATCATTCCTGGTGGCACCCAGTCTCGCGCCGGCGGTGGTTCCCGGCGGCGCACCCGCTTGCGTGGCAGCTGACCCCACCGCGGCTGTCCCTTGACCGAAGCTCGCCCTGCGGGCGTCAGCCTTAAGAGCTTGCGGTCGCGGACTCCAGCCTGTCGTCTAGGAACCGCCACCAAGCATCGGCGGAAAGCGACGACCACTCTGAGACGGTCTTGTCGTCGGACCCCAACAACTCGAGTGCCTCGGCAGTCCACTCCGCGTGGCTGTCTTCCATCTCCGAGTGGACCGCCCAGAAACGGGTGGCCTCGCGACCCAGCCCATAGTGCCGACGCAGCGACGACGCCTTGGTCTTGGCGATGTCCCCCGCCTGAACCTCGTAAGCGGCTATGACCGCCAGGGCCGCTATGGGCCCGTGCTCTGCGGCGCGGCGGTAGAGACCGACCAACTCTGCTGTCGCGTCGGTCGGATCGGCAGCGTCGTCCGCCCCGACCGCAGACGCGAAACCCTCGAACAGCTTCACATGCGGCTCAGGGCGGGAGCACTCGTCTTCGAGGTTCCCAGTGACCAGATCGCGTGCCCGTCCGGCCGGAAGCTGGTCGGCGACCACCGACAGCACGGCGGGCAGCTGCTGCTCGAAGTGGCGGTATTGGCCGGCGTAAGCACCAAGGTCCTGTCGCTCCAGGAGCCCTTCTTGCCATCTCCGGTAGTAGGGATGGTCGAGCAGCCGGCGCCCCTCGAGCGAGGTTTCAACGGCGCTGGCTACGTCAGACACTGGTATCGGCTCAGGTACGGACATCCGGCGAAGAGTAGCCGAGCTAGATGGAGCAGCCCAGGTTGGCGTTGTCGAACTCCTCCTGGACGATGTAGGCGTGCCCGTGGATGGTGATGTCCGAGCCGTTGGAGCTGGTCGGGCCGTAGGTGTAAGCGCACTTGTCGCCGATCTCGGCTCCCGTGGCGTCGAACCAGGCGTTGAGCATCGGGTCGGTCACCGTTTCCATGAGTTCGTGGGAGGCAATGCTGATCTCGGCATCGGTGTCCGGGCCGTTCGGAGTTCCGGCTCCGGTCTGGATGCCGCACCCGGACAGGTCGGTCCCTGCGTAAGGCATTGCCGCGTACAGCACCGTCGAGGACCCGTTGGTGAAGTTGCCGTGGTAGGCGCAGTAGGTCGAGAAGGAGCAGGACCCGCTCATGCACTCGTTCTCGCCCTTGGCCAAGTACACGAAGAACTCGCTTCCGATCCCGGTCGACCAGTTGTTGGCCGTGGCCGCCTTCACAACCTCCTTCTGGATGTCGCTGTCCTGCAAGGTGCCGGACGGGTAGGCAGTCGTGTCGGTCCAGGCACCCCCGACCGATGCGGTGTTGGAGATGAACTGATTGGTGCTCCCGTTGGTCTGGTAGTACTGGCTCGCTACCCCGTAGAGGGTGCTCCCGCCGACGTCCCCGAAGAACTGCTGGAGGGCCGAGTTGTAGTTCGACGCCACGACCGAGCCCGACGGTTCCCAGAAGATGAGGTAGTTCTTGGTCCCTGTCGCTTCAACCGGGCCGCCGTTGTATTGCAGGGGAACGGGTGCGCACCCCGGGCTGAGCGTGCTGACGCAGCCGGTTGCTACGCCGAGAGCCCGTTGCGCCTGCAGAGCCGGTCGGGTGAGGAGGAGGTGCGCTTTGCCGGTCACGGCTGGCCCGGACGATCCCGCAGCGGATGCTTTGGTGCCGCCCAGGACCGTGCCGCCTATCACCGTCCCGGCGAGGGCTGCCACGCTCATGAGCAGTACGACGACCTTCTTCATACCTTCCCCCTTGGGGTCATGTTGGGATATGCGGGCAAACCGTCAGATTCGGTGCAAACCGGGCGGAACTTTAACACGGCCCCGAAGGGTTTGCCGAGCCGGGGGCGGCTCAATTCCCGGAAGTGTCCTGGGTCGGCGGAAGGTGCCTACTCAAGGGTCTTCTCGAAAACCGCCAGATCGAACTCCGGGTCAGCGAGCGAGACCGGATCGACGGTCGCACCCGACGCCACGAGCGCGGCGATCAGTTCGGTCACACCGAAGATGTTGACGTTCATGCCGGCGGTTACCCGCCCATCACGGACCCAGAAAGCGATGAACTCGCGGCTGGCCGTGTCGCCTCGCACGACGAGGTCGTCGCCCGGGTCGGCGAGGCCGGTGTACTCCATCGATACGTCGTACTGATCGGAGTAGAAGTATGGAATCTTCGTGTAGCTCATCCGCCGTTCGATCATGTTGTGCGCGGCTACTGGGCCCTGGTTCAGAGCTGCGGACCAATGCTCGAGGCGCACCCGGCGGCGCAACAATGGATGCCACGCATTGGCGACGTCGCCGACGGCGAACACGGCCGGATCGCTCGTGACGAGGTACTCGTCTGTCAGCACGCCGTTGTCCAAGTCGAGCCCTGCGGCCTGGGCCAATTCCACCCTGGGAGAGACCCCAACCCCGACCACAACCAGGTCCGCCTCCAGTCGGGTGCCGTCGGTAAGGACCGCCGCTTCGACCGATTGCGTTCCCGCAAGCTCGCTGACACCTGCACCCGTATGGAAGTCGACCCCGTGGTCAGAGTGGACCTCCTTGTAGAAGGAACCCATATCGCGGCCCAGCGCCCGCTCGAACGGAACCTCGGCAGGTTCGACCACGGCCACCGGCGCACCCATCTGGCGCGCCGACGCTGCGACCTCGCATCCGATAAAGCCGCCGCCGATGACCACGACACTCCGGGAGGAGCGGATCGCCTCCCGGAGACCGATCGAGTCGTCGAGTCTCCTCAGGTAGTGGACGCCTGGAAGGTCTGCACCCGGAGTCCCGATGCGCCGCGGGTAAGCGCCGGTCGCGAGGAGCAGGGCGTCATAGCCGATGCGCTCGCCGGTACCCAGGCCGACCTGCCTGCCAGCTCGATCGACGGACTCGACCTCCGTTGAGAGGCGAAGCTCGATGTCGTTG
>CAZCCS010000230.1:0-5509 GCA_964497005.1 uncultured Acidimicrobiaceae bacterium
ATTGGCGTAACCGGATCCGTCGAGCTGCCCGGGCCCGTTTGGCTGGCCCGAGCCGGTGGAGTGGTCTGACCCGTTGGGCTGGCTGGAGCCGCTGGAGTGTTCGGAACTGCTGGAGCGGTCGGAGCGCAAGCTGCTCTCGAGAGCATCCATGATCTCCGGGCCGGGGACGAACTCAGCAAGCGGCGGAAGGTCCCCGAGATTGTCGAGACCGAGTTTCTCGAGGAACAGCGTGGTCGTCCCGTAGAGAACCGCCTGACCCGGCCCAGGGTCGCGGCCCACCTCGCCGATGTAACCCCTCGTTTGCAGCGTGCGGATGACGGCGTCGGCATTGACTCCGCGGATCGCACCGATCTGCGCCCGGGAAACTGGCTGCTTGTAGGCCACGATCGCGAGCGTTTCCAGAGCGGCGGCCGACAGCCGGGCGCTATGACCGTCGAGCACATACCGCTCCACGTAGGGGGCGAGGTCAGGATGGCTCTGGAACCGGTAGCCGCCGGCGACCCGGACGAGCTGGAAACCCCGGTCCTCGGTTTCGTATGCCTGCGCCAGCTCGGAGCAGAGCTGCTCGACCCCCGATACCGGGACTTCGAGCAGCTGCGCAAGCATCTGCGGGTCGACCGGCTCGTCGGCGACCATCACAATCGCCTCGATCGCGCGCTGGGCTTCGGACGCCATCAGTCCGTCAGTCCTCCGCCAAGCCGGTAAGCCGGTATGCCCAGCCCGTCAACCCTGATATTCCTCGACCAGGTCGATAACCGGCTCGGAACCTCCCGACGCTGGGCCCAACCAGCTGACCGTCAACTCGCCGAAGGACGTGGCCTGATCTAGATCGACGAGCCCCTGTTTGAACATCTCGAGCACGGCCAGGAACCGCACGATTATCTCGAGCCGCTCAACCAAGCCAGACGTGAGGCGGGCGAACGAGATGCGCCCTACTCGGGGTAGCTCCTCCACAAGTTCCTCGACGGCGTCGCGAACACTCGCTCGGACCGGGGCGACATGCTCGAGAAGCACTCGGGTTGCTGGCTTCGGTTCCAGCAGCCGCCGCATCGTCTCTGCCAGGCTCACCGAGGTGACACCGGCGAGCAGGTCCGGCGCGAGATCGGCGAAACGTTCCTCGAGACCGCTGGTGCGCGGCCAGGACCGCTGGGCGTTGTCCATCTGGCGGCTCATCGCAAGAGCGGCATCCTTGAAGGTCTTGCACTCGAGGAGCCGTGCGATGAGAAGATCGCGCTCCTCCCACAGGGCCAGTTCCTCCTCCAACTCGACGTCGTCTCGCCCGGGGAGTAGGCGTCGGGCTTTGAGCTCGAGAAGCACCGCCGCTATCAGGAGGAACTCGGTGGCAACATCCAGGTCGAGACCTGCCCGCATCTCTTCGAGGGTCGCCACGTAACCGTCGACGATGTCGGACAGCGAGACCTCCCAGAGGTCCACCTGCTCCCGGGTGATCAGGTGCAGAAGCAGGTCGAAAGGCCCCTCGAATACGGGCGTGCTCACCGTGTAGGGCACGGGACAACACTACCCGGGTCACTGCGGCCACCCGGTGCATACCATCGGTCGCAATCGGATCACGCGAATACCATTGATCGATGGCACGAGTGTTCTCCGGCATACAGCCGAGCGGCGATCCCCACCTCGGGAACCTTCTCGGGGCGGTGCGCTGGTGGGTGGAGGACCAATACCACAACGACAGCATCTACTGCGTCGTGGACCTCCACGCGCTGACCATTCCAGGGGACCCGGCTGAGCTTCGGAGGGCGACCACCACCACGGCGACCCTTCTCCTCGCGGCCGGCCTGGACCCGGACTTGTGCACCCTTTTCGTCCAGAGCCATGTCCCTGCTCACACTCAACTGGCCTGGCTGCTGGAGTGCACCGTCAGTTTCGGCGAGCTTCGGCGCATGACCCAGTTCAAGGACAAGTCGTCCAAGGGCGGGGAGGAGGCCGCCAGGGCGGGCCTCTTCAGTTATCCGGTTCTGATGGCCGCCGACATCCTCCTCTACGAGACCGACCGGGTGCCCGTTGGCGACGATCAACGCCAGCACCTGGAACTGACCCGGGATCTGGCCCAGCGGTGGAACGCGAGGTACGGCGACACGTTCGTTGTGCCCGAGGCGTCCATCCCACCGCCGGGCCGTGGGGCGAGGATCATGGACCTGCAGCACCCCAACAGGAAGATGTCGAAATCGGAGAGCAGCCCACAGGGGACGATCAGCTTGTTCGACGACCCCAAGGAGATCGAGCGCAAGATAAAACGTGCCGTGACCGACACCGACGACGGCCCCGGCGCGGTCCGCTACGACCCCGAGTCGAAGCCCGGCGTCTCGAACCTGCTGGAGCTTCTGGGAACAATCCAGGGACGATCCCCGCAGGAAGTCGCCGGCGACTACACCCGGTACGGTCCGCTCAAGGCTGACGTCGCCACTGCGGTGTTGTCGGAGATAGAGCCGATCCAGGAAGCCTACGGAAGGTGGTCGGCGGATCCTGGAACGGTCACCGACGTACTGCGTGCGGGGGCATCCAAGGCCGATGACCTGGCCCGAAAGACCCTCGCGAGGGCCTACGACGCGATCGGGCTGCTCGCTCCCGGATAGCAAGTAAGAACAGGCGATCGGTCGAAATTCGCCACCCCGCAGGGTTAGTCGTCGTCGGCGGCCTTGAGGACAGAGGCCAGCGGCTCCTCGACGGTCCACTCGGCCGGCGAAAGGTGATGTTCGCGAGCCCACGCGACGACGAGAGGGTCGCTTGCGGCCGACGCCAACAGCTCCGCTCCGATCGCGTCGTGGGCGGCGTAGCGCCCAGCCTCACGAAGCCAGCCCGACCTGGTCTCGGACCACCTCGCGACCCGGCCGCGACCCAGCATGAGCGCGAGGAAGGTTGCCGCCGACCTGCCGAGCACCCCTAACCGTGCCCCGCTCTTGCCGGCGTCGTGGAGGAGCGCAGCGGCGAGAGCCCTGCGGGGTACGCCCGCCCCGTCGGCGTTGCCAAGGTCGGTGGCCACCCGCCGAGCGACCGCGACCCCGTGGCGCCGGTCCGGCCCGGTCATGGCGCTCCACAGCGGAACCTCGTCCGGCCGCAACCACTGGCGCGCCCACGCCTCGCCGGCCACCCCCGGCCCCGAAGGCCAGAGCGATCGGCCGAAACGAACGGTCAGGTGCCGGAGAGTCCCGAACTCGTGCTGGCGCGACTCTCTCATGCGTTCAGGCGGGTGTCTTGGGATTGTCAGGTGGCTCAGCGGCGGTTGGCCGCAGCAGCGGCGCAGTCGATGCACAGACGCGCCTCGGGCTTGGCTTCGAGACGGGCGGGGGCGATCTCGCGGCGGCAGCTCTCGCAGATCCCGTACTCGTTCGAGTCGACCTTCTGCAGGGCGTGTTCGACTTCGTTGAGAGCTTCGACCAGCTTGGTCACCAGCGCCTCGTTCTCGCCGCGTTCGGCCGTCACCTGGCTCGAGTCGGCGAAGTTCGGGTCGTAGTCGAGTCCCTTGGTGCCGTGCCCAAGCTCGGCGAGCTGGCGGCGCAGCGAGTCGCGCTCGTTCTGGAGCGCCTCCCGCAATTCCTGTGTCGTCGCTTCAGCTGCCATCCATCTGAGTGTAACCATCTGAGCGTCGATAAGGCCGTCCGTGATGACGGACGGCTGGTCTAACGGCCGAGCACCCGGGCGGCGAGAGACAGCCCGATGATCGACTTGGCGTCCATTATCTCGCCGTCTTTTATCAGATCTGATGCCCTCTCGAGCGGGATCTCTTCGACCGACATCTGTTGTTCCTCGAAACCCTGCCTGTCTTGGGGCACCTCCCGCAATCCGGTCGCGAGGTAGAGCCAGCTGAGCTCGTCGGTGAATCCCGGGGAGTTGTAGAAGCGGGCTAGCAGCTCGAGCCTGTCGGCCCGCCTGCCGACCTCCTCGGCGAGCTCCCTGGCGGCGGTGGTCTTGGTGTCCTCGCCGTCGACGTCGCGCTTGCCTGCGGGGAGTTCGAGCAGTTCGTGCTCGATCGCGGCGCGGAACTGTCGAACCATGATCACGGTTCCCGAGTCGGTGACCGGAACGACCACAACCGCGCCCGGATGATGCACAACGTCCCGCTCGAATCGCTTGCCCGTCGGATCCTCGAAGGTGGCCTCGGCCACCTGGATGAGAGAACCCCGGAACAACTCCCGTTCGGCGACCTTGCGGAAACCGTCAGGAGACCGGGGCAAGGTCCTCCATGCCGATCAACCTCGGGGATCGCCCGTCGGCCCGGTCGAGCGCAGCGGCAACCAGGGCGGCAAAGAGGGGGTGAGGGTTGTCCGGCCGGCTCTTGAACTCAGGGTGGGCCTGGGTGCCGACCCAGAAGGGATGCTCGGGAAGCTCGACGAACTCGACCAGCCGATCGTCCGGCGAGCTACCTGAGCAGACCAGGCCTGCGTGCTCCAGGCGCGACCGGTACCGGGGATTGACCTCGAAGCGGTGTCGATGGCGCTCGTACACGATCTCCGAGTCGTAGGCCTTTGCAACGACGGACCCCGGAAGCAGTTTGGCCGCGTAGACGCCGAGCCTCATCGTTCCGCCCATGTCCTCGACGTCGCGCTGCTCGTCCATGAGGTCGATCACAGGGTGAGGAGTGGACGGATCCATCTCACGGGAGTTGGCATTCTCGAGCCCTGCGACGTTGCGGGCGTACTCGATCACCATCACCTGCAACCCGAGGCAGAGGCCAATACACGGGATCGAGTTCTCCCGGGCATAAGTGGCCGCGGCGATCTTGCCCTGCACGCCTCGTTCGCCGAATCCACCAGGGATGACAATCCCGTCGAGGTCCTTGAGTCGGTCGGCGGCGAGCAGCCCCTCGACCTCCTCCGCCTGTATCCATTGGAGGTCGATCCGAGCTCCGTGCGCGTAGCCCCCGTGCTTCAACGCCTCCACGACCGAGAGGTATGCGTCCGGGAGGTTCACGTATTTGCCGATGAGTCCGATGCAGACAGGTCGGGTTGCAGCCTCGACCCGGCCGACCAGGGCCTCCCATTTGCTCAGATCGAGCTGGTGGTCGTTCCTCGAGTCGTCGCCACCGCCGCCGCCGCCCAGGCCCAGCAGCCGGCAGACGTAGTCGTCCAGCCCTTCCTCGTGTAGTGCGAGCGGAATCTCGTACAGATTCGGGGCGTCCATGCACGAAACGACTGCCTCGACGGGCACGTCGCAGAGGAGCGAGATCTTCCTTTTCAGGCCTGCCGAGATGCTTCGGTCGCTGCGGCAGATGATCACGTCCGGCTGGATACCCCTGCTTCGCAGCTCGGTCACCGAGTGCTGGGTGGGTTTGGTCTTCTGCTCACCAGAAGGACCGAGATAGGGAACCAGCGTCACGTGGACGTAGCACACGTTGTCGCGTCCCACGTCCTTGCGGAACTGCCGTATCGCTTCGAGGAACGGAAGGATCTCGATGTCGCCGACGGTGCCGCCGATCTCGGTGATCACGACGTCGACCTCGTCCGTCGCCAGCCGCTTGATGCGGTCCTTGATCTCGTCGGTGATGTGAGGA
>CAZCCS010000231.1:0-5488 GCA_964497005.1 uncultured Acidimicrobiaceae bacterium
CCACCTCCTGACCGGCTACGTGAAGGACGTTGTCCCTCGGTTCCGGACCATGCGGGGCCAGCGGGTCGAGCGCCGGTTCGGGTGGGACTGCCACGGGCTTCCCGCGGAGACCGAGGCGCAAAACGAGCTCGGGGTGTCCGGTCGGGGCCCGATCACCGAGTACGGGATCGCGCGGTTCAACAGCTACTGCAAGGCATCGGTGCTCCGCTACACCCAGGAATGGGAGCGCTACGTGACCAGGCAGGCCAGGTGGGTCGACTTCCGCAACGACTACAAGACCATGGATCTCTCCTACATGGAGAGCGTCATGTGGGCGTTCAAGCAGCTGTGGGAGAAGGGGCTGCTCTACGAGGACTACCGGGTCCTCCCATACTGCTGGGAGTGCGAGACGCCGCTGTCCAACTCGGAGACCCGTCAGGACGACTCTTACCGCGACCGACAGGACCCCGCGGTGACCGTGACCTTCAAACTGGAGCCCGACCCGGCTGCTCCCGCCCTAATCGCCGGCCCGCTCGAACTGTGGGTATGGACGACCACGCCATGGACGCTTCCGTCCAACCTCGCCTTGGCGGTCGGTCCCGACGTCGAGTACGCGGTTTACCAGCGCGACAGCACCGTTTTTTCCGTAGGAGCGGCGGTTGCCGGGACTTACGAGAAGGAGCTCGCCGGCGCCGAGCACCTCGGGACCATAAAGGGCGCCGACCTGATCGGTCGCAGTTACGAACCGCTGTTCCCGTACTTCGCCGGCGCTGAGAACGCGTTCGTCGTGCTCGGGGCCGACTTCGTTACCACGGTCGAGGGCACCGGGATCGTGCACCTGGCGCCCGGCTTCGGCGAGGACGACCAGATCGTGTGCGCCAATGCCGGCATACAGGTGGTCTGCCCGGTCGACGACCGCGCGCTCTTTACGGCAGAGGTGCCTGATTTCGCGGGGCTGCAGGTTTTCGACGCCAACCAGCCGATCATCAGGGCTCTGCGCTCGAAAGGCGTTCTGATCCGCCAGGACTCCTACGTCCACGCTTACCCGCACTGCTGGCGGACCGAGAACCCACTGATCTACCGGGCGGTGAGCTCATGGTTCGTGAATGTCACCGCCATCAAGGACCGCCTCCTCCAACGAAACCAGGAGATCCAGTGGGTGCCCGAGCACGTCCGGGACGGCTCCTTCGGGAAGTGGCTGGCCAACGCCCGGGACTGGTCCATCTCCCGCAACCGTTTCTGGGGTTCTCCCATACCGGTGTGGAAGAGCGACAACCCCGAGTACCCACGTGTTGACGTCTACGGAAGCCTCGACGAGATCGAACGCGACTTTGGTGTTCGCCCCACCGACTTGCACCGTCCGCGCATAGACGAGCTGACCCGCCCGAACCCCGACGACCCGACCGGCCGCTCGACCATGCGCAGGGTGACCGACGTGCTCGACTGCTGGTTCGAATCCGGGTCGATGCCGTTCGCCCAGGTGCATTACCCGTTCGAGAACCGCGACTGGTTCGACGCCCATTTCCCGGGCGATTTCATCGTGGAGTACATCGGGCAGACGCGTGGGTGGTTCTACACCCTCCATGTTCTCGCGGTCGCGCTGTTCGATCGGCCCGCGTTCAAGCGGTGCCTCGCGCATGGCATCGTTCTCGGCGACGACGGGCAGAAGATGTCCAAACGGTTGCGGAACTATCCCGATCCCGAAGCGATGTTCGAGGTTCACGGGGCGGACGCGATGCGGTGGTTCCTGATGTCGTCGCCGGTGTTGCGTGGAGGGAATCTGATCGCCGACGAAAAGGGGATCACCGACGCGGTCCGTGCGGCTCTTCTGCCGCTCTGGAACGCCTGGTACTTCTTCGCCCTTTACGCCAACGCGGACGGCCGGACTGCAGCGCTCGGCCGCACCGATGCTCGAGGCAGGCTCGACCGGTACATCCTCGCGAAGCTGAGCCAGCTGGTCGAAGACGTGACCGCAGCCCTCGAGGCTTACGACCTCTCGGGTGCCTGCGACTCGGTGGAGGCGTTCCTCGACGCGCTCACCAACTGGTACATCCGCCGCAGCCGGGACCGGTTCTGGGGCACCGGAGCAGAAGATGCCGAGACGCAGGACGCTTTCGACACCCTCGCGACTGCTCTGGAGGTGCTGTGTCGCGTGTCCGCTCCCCTGATGCCGCTGGTCGCAGACTCGGTCTGGAGGGGACTGATTTCTGCTTGTGGCGACGGGAACGGCAGATCGGTGCACCTCGAGGACTGGCCGGACCCGTCCGCGCTCCCGTCGGACCCTCAACTGGTCGCCGACATGGACTGGGTCAGGGAGATCTGCTCCTCGGCGCACTCCATTCGCAAGGCCAACGGCCTCAGGGCGCGACTTCCTCTCGACCGGCTCACCGTGGCGGCGGCCGGAGCGGAGAAGCTTCGCGGCTTCGCCGATCTGATCGCCGACGAGGTGAACGTCAGGGATGTCGAGCTCACCGAAGACACCGATCGCTACGCGAGAAGAACCTTGAGCGTCGCGTTCCCGGTGGCCGCGCCCCGCCTCGGCCCCGCCACCCAGGCGGCGGCGGCCGCTGCCAAGCGCGGCGACTGGGAGCTACTCGACGGCGGACGGGCGCGGGTCGGGGAAAGTGTCCTCGAACCCGGGGAGTTTGAGCTTCGGGTACAGCCTCTCGATGACTCGACAACGCGGACTTTGGCCGGCAACGCAGGGGTGGTTTCGCTGGACACCGAGCTGAACGACGACTTGCTCGACGAAGGGCGAGCCCGTGACCTGGTCCGCTTCGTTCAACAGTGCAGGCGGGACATCGGTTTGCATGTCACCGACCGGATAGTCCTCGAGGTGTCCGCAGACGAGCTGGTCCATCGTGCCCTGGAATCTCATCGGGGCTGGATCGCCGAACAGGTGCTGGCGACCGAGATCGTATGGATCGAGGGCGGCGATCTCGCCTCCAGCGATCCGGGGGGAAACTGGGCGTCCTCGGAGCTGGCCGACGGCTCGCGGGTCGCGGTGCGGATCAAGCGGGCGGACCGCTAGGGGCGACCAGCCCCCGAGTCGCCGGCCTTTACCGCTGGATCTGACTGCCCCCTAACGCTTGCGGGGCTGGCCGGTCGAGTCGCCCCCTATCTTCCTCGCTGCCTTCTTCGCCGGCTGAGCGGCCTTGTCCGAGGCCGCCTTGGACGCCGCCTTGGTTGTGGCCTGGGCCGATTTCTTCGCAGCGGTCGCCTTGCCGCCGGCCGCAGCGCGAGCCGGCGCCGGTGTCGGTGCCGGAGCCGCCTTGCCAGCAGTCGACTTGGCCGCCGCGCCGGCGGACTTCCCTGCCGCTGCCGCCTTGTCCGCGCTGCCGGAAGCCTTCTTGGCGGCCGCGGACCTCGTCCCGGAGGAGGGGGCGGAGCTGGCCCGTGCGGGTGCGCCGCTCGACCCGGTCGATCTGGTCGACCTGGTTGAGCTGGTCGAGTTGTTGGAGCTTGCCGATCGGCTCGAGCTGGTCGGGCTGCGCCCGCTGGATGCTGACGCATTGCCGGCTGTCGCCGCGCGGTTGGTCGCGGCGCCCGCGGCGGACCGACGGGCCGGTGTCCCAGCCGGTGTCCCAGTGGGTGTCTTGGCGTTGCCGGCCGCCGCCTTCCGGGCAGTGGGCGCCGCCGCTGGCATGCGGGCCGGAGGCCGAGCAGGGGCCTGGGCCGGAGCTTCCGTGGCACCGCCGAGCAGCTCGTCGATCCGGGCGACGATGGTGGCGCGGGCCTTGGTGTTGTTTTCCCGGTCGCGGACGTCTTCGAGCTCGTCGGGTTCCAGTTGAGCCAGGAGCGGAAGGATCTCGGCTACGCGCAGGTCGTCGTAGTCCTCGATCGGGAAGACCACTTCGTCACCCCAGTCCTCCTCCCAGTCGGCCTCCTCCTCCCAGTGGCCGGCGCTGGCTTCGCTTCCGCTGTAGGCGAACTGCGGCTGCGGCTCGCGTTGGGCTTGCGGGGCGGGTCGTACCGCGGGCTGCGGCGCAGTTGGCGCGGCCTCCTCGTCCTCGTCGGCGAACTCGCCTGGAAAAGCCGCTCTTGCGCTTGCGGGTTGCGGAAAACGGTGCTCCGGTTCGTCGTAGGTCGGCGCCGGCTGGCGTGCGGCCGGCCGGACCCGCCGATCCCCGGCATCGTCGACCATGCGGGGGCGGTTCAGCAGGGGAGAGGGCGGGGCGGCAGCGGCCGGCACTCCCTCCAGGGCGATGCGAACTGCCCGTCGGCGGCTCAGCCGGCTGAAGACGATGAGGGCGATACCAGCGACCGCCGCGCAGGCGATGGATAGGTAGATCAGGCTCAATGAGTCCTGAACAAAGCCGACTATCAACAGCACCAGACCCGCGAACACAAGCGCGACCGTCACCAGCAACAACACAGGATCACCTTCCCGTACCGAGAAAAAACCTCTCGCACCCTAGTAGGGAGGTTCTCCCCCGGGCGCCATGTCACCTGCGAACCACCGGCATCCGGGCAGGTCGGAGCCTTCACCGTTCCGGCACCCCCCCTCTGCCGGTTCCACGCGCGGTCAACGGCGGCGGCGCAACCTTCCTCCGAAGCGCCGGTCGTCGTCGCCGAGCTCATCGGAATCGTCGAAGAAGTCGTCCATCGCGCGCTCGTCAGGGCCGCCCATCGCGTCGCTCGGCCTGACGTCGACGACGCCGGCCTGGAGGGGTGGAGCGAACGACTGGGCAGACACGGTGGCTTCCTCGCGCTGCATGTCCTCCGGATCGAAGCCTTCATCGCTAGGCGACCACGCCATCGTCTCTGGTCCGTCGTTTGGAATCTCCGCCTGAGGCGGCGGAGGACTGCTGCGTTGGGCCGGCGGCGGCGCGTCAGCGGGGCGGGTGTTCGGAGCGGGCCACAACACACCGACCCTCTCGACCGATGCGAGCGCTTCCGACAGCGACCCCTGAAGATGGGACTTGTGCTCCTCGACCCAGCGCTCGAGGGTCTCTACGTCCTGTTGTGTCTGGCCGCGGGCCGACTCCAGCCGGGATAGTTCAGCGCGGCTTTCTGCCACCGCGTCCTCCAAGGCCTTGCGGCCGCGTTCCTCCGCTTCGGCGATGATCCCCTGAGCCTGCTGCTCGGCCCCTGCCAGGATCCGCGCCGCTTGCTCTCGCGCCTCCTGCACGGCCATATCCGCGGTGCGCTGAGCGAGGACCAAAGTCTTGCGCAGCGTCTCGTCGCTTCCGCCGGCCTCCGCAGCCGCCGCTTCGGCGCGCTGGGCGCGCTCCACGGCTTGTCGCAATCGCTCCTGCATGACCTCGAGCCCGGCGGCCACCTGCTCGAGGAAGTGGTCGACATCCTCGGGGTGGTACCCGCGCATCTTCTCCCGGAACTCGACTTCACGCAGGGTCTTGGGCGAAACCTCCATGGACCAATGCTAGTTGCCGGTCAACACGCCCGAGGTGATTCGCCTGGACCGACCCCAGATCGCCCCAGTCCCCGGTCAGACCAGCCCCGGTCAGATCGGCCCACGCCCCGACATGGACGGGGACCGCCATGGTCG
>CAZCCS010000232.1:0-5437 GCA_964497005.1 uncultured Acidimicrobiaceae bacterium
GCCCGCCTGGAAAGGGCGGGCCTCGATGGGGGACGGTTCGTCTAGCTTCTGGGTGCGGCCGGGGCTCATTCGGCAGGGGGCTGCGCTGAGTCCCGGTTGCGGTGGAGACTCATCCGGCAGGGGCAGCGGCAGCGCCAGCGCCAGGGTCAGTTCCAGCGGCAGGGTCGATCGGGTTGCTCCTGCCGTCGAGGTTCATCCGACGGCGGCAGCCCGACGTTCGAGCGCCCTGCGCCGGCGGATCTTGCGCCGCTCCCGCTCACTCAGACCGCCCCAGATCCCGAACTTCTCGCCGTTGGCAAGCGCGTACTCCAAGCAGTCCTCACGAACAACGCAGCCCCGGCAGACCTCTTTCGCTTCGCGTGTCGATGCACCTCGCTCTGGGAAAAAGAGGTCGGGATCAACGCCCATGCAGTTCGCCTGGACCTGCCACACTCGCTCTTGTGGTTGCGTTATGAGTTCTGCAAGATCGCTCACCGCATGACTCCCCTCACTCGGTGATAGTCGTGGGCCGCCGAGGCGATTTCCACTCGTGTAACTACAATGATGTGATCTTCGTCCTCGAAACGGGCGAGCGCAAGTGGAAATCCTCGATTTCTTCAGCGAAATTTGGTAACGGCGAACCCGCATGAGGATCGAAGCAGCCGTCGGGGACATCACCAAAGAGCGGGTCGACGCGGTCGTAAACGCCGCCAATTCGGCTCTCGCCGGCGGGGGCGGAGTGGATGGCGCGATACATCGAGCCGCAGGCCATGCCGCACTTCAGCAAGCCTGCCGATCGCTCGGAGGTTGCGATACCGGCGAGGCGAAGGCGACTCCCGGATTCGCGCTACGGGCAAAGTGGATCATCCACACCGTCGGGCCGGTGTGGCGAGGCGGCAGCGCCGGAGAACCCGAACTGTTGGCGAATTGTTACCGGCGGTGCATAGAAATAGCGGAAGAATTGGGCGCGGACAGCGTGGCGTTCCCAGCCATCTCTACCGGGATTTATGGTTACCCGCGCCGTGAGGCGGCGGAGATCGCGGTGTCAACTTTGCAGTCGATGGCGGATCGTTCACCGGTATCGCTCGTGCGCTTGGTCGCCTTCGATGAGGAGACGCTGGCGTTCTACGAATCGTTGTTGCGGGACGATTAGTTCGCCGGGTGCTGAGGCAATCGGCTGCGGGTCAACTCGCCGAAAGCAGCCGCCGGCGTTCGGCGACTTTCGCCAGCACAGTTCGGCGCACTCGTTCCGCGGTCCAATCGGCGGTCACTTCGATCACGTCCCAGCCCGCCATTGCGAGATCGCTTATCCGCTTCCTATCCCTGCGAAAACGCGCCACCTGTCCGTGGTACTCCGTCCCCACCCACTCCACCGCCAGGCGCTGTTCGACGATCGCCCGGTCCACCCGGTAGGCGCGATTGCCACACCGAATCTCGTACTGGCGAACCGCCGGCGGCAAACCCAACTCCTCCCACCGATCGTCCATCTGCCGCTCCCAGTCGTTCGCGCCGGGATCGAACCCCGGCACCCGGGCCGCGAGCACCTCGTTGATCGCGCCGAGACGACGCCGGCCCGGGCCGCGTGTCGCCTCATAGAGCTGCCGCACATCGTCGAGCGTGACGATCCGCCGGCGAAGCGCCTCGTCGGTACAGCGTCCAAGGCGTTCCGCGTCGAAGAAGTCGGCGAGATCGACCAGGGTCAGCGCCGGCGACGTGACGGGGATCACGCCGACTCTCGAGCGATGCGCCGGCGGTAGTGCGCGGGTGTGGGCGACGATGCCCTGCGCCCGAACGGACCGGTCGGCGGTGAGGTGAATGACTCCGACCGGCCCGGGCCTGCGGTCGGGTTCGAGTTTCCAGAGGCGGGAAGCGGTGAGGTGGGATGCGACTGCTCCCGGGCCGACAGCGAGAACAGCGGCCATCACCGCCGTCTCCCAGGTCGGTTGCCGGCCCGGGAGTTGGTAGACGCCATGGCGGATCCGGATTAGCCGGCCATCGGCGGCCGCGCGAGCCCGTGCGATTTTCGTGAAGCCCAATTCGCTCAACTGCCTGGCTGAGACGAGGCTCAGTTGCCGGCGCGCAAGCATGTCAACTTGACGGTTCAGAACTCCGGACACGACCCGAGGATGGCGCATGGGTGTGACGCTCATGGGTTTTATTGCAATTTGGACTCATATATGAATACAAATCGCGGAAAAAGTTTCGGGCGTCGCCCCGCCGGCCTGCTTGGCCTGCGCGGACCCGGGGTGGTTAGGCCGGCCCGCCTCGCCGGCGCCGGCTCGAGCGGGCACCCAGGCCGGCCCGCCTCGCCGGGCGGGACCCGGGACCGGGACTCGAACGGACACGCCGTTAAGCGCAACCGAGCGCAGAGCGGTAGCCTCACGTCATGATCGCGAACATCTTTGGGCCCGACCTCGGGATCATCATCGTCGTGATCCTGGTCGTGCTGCTCGGCGGGAGCCAACTGCCCAAGATCGCGCGGAATGTCGGAACCGCTGGCCGCGAGTTCCGCAAGGCGCAACAGGAGGCAGAAGAGGAAGCCGAACGGGACAAGGCGGCTAAGGCAGCGCGCGAGGCGGCCAGCGAGCCGGCCGGGCAGCTGTCGCCGGCGCAGACGGTTGCTGCAGCTGCGCCGATCCCGGCCACGCCGGCTACCCCCGTCGCAGCGCCGGCCACCCCCGCCGCCCCCGCCGCCCCGGCAACCGCCGCGCCCGCGGACGACTCGATCCAGCTCAGCAGGTCGGAGCTGGACGCGCTATTGAAGGCGCGCGAGGAACAGGTTCGCCGCGAGGGTCACAGCAACTAGCTGAGCAACCAACTGGCCGCGCCGGCGGGGTTCTGGGCCGGCGAGGCCATGTCCGGCGTTGCCGCTGGACCTTGTCCGGCGTCTGGCCGGAGACCGTCCGGCGTGTGGCCGGGGACCGTCGGCCGTCTGGCCGGGGACCGTCGGCCGTCTGGCCGGGGACCGTCCGGCGTTGCGGCCGGCGTCTAGGAGTCGATGGTTGCCCGCGCGCCGCGGCGCTGGCGGGCGATGCGCCGGCGCTCGCGCTCGGAGGCTCCGCCCCACACACCGTGTTCAATACGGTTGTAAAGGGCGTACTCGAGGCACGGCGCCTTCACCGGGCAATCCGCACAGATGCGCCGGGCGATCTCGACGCCTACCCCGTCGCTGGGGAAGAACGTCTCAGGCGGCAAGTCCCGGCACTTGCCTTCAGCCATCCAAGTAGTATCCAACTTCAGTGACCTCCGTGGTCAACCCGCCGCAAAGCCATTCCGTTCATGCTGTCGAGCTCTTCTGACATCTCTATCGGCGAGTAATGGGGGTTTCCAAATTTAAATACGTCAGAAACCGCCCACTGGTTGCCGAGTTCGAGTGACTGGCAACCTCTCCCATGCCCTGACGTTGCAAAAACGGTGTTTGTGCTTGAGTCCACAAGCCTAGTCGATTCTCTCCTCCAGTCATAGATTTCTCCCCACCGTTAGCCGGCGCTAACCCTCGGGCCCCCGCTGGCCCCGGCTGACGATTCTCTTCTTAAACGTTCACCGCCACCGTCGGGATCACCTGCCCGTCGGTCGGCGCGCTGCTACGGTCCCGCCGCATGGATCGGCTCGAGTGCCAGTGGTGCAAGGCCCAAAACGACCCCGCCCGCACGACCTGCGAGACCTGTGGTGCTCCCCTTAATGCCCGCGACCTCGTTAGTGACTCGGGCTGGAGGGAAGCGCCCCGGCTGAGGGACATGACCGAGTTCCGGTTCTCGAACAGCACCTGCCAGGTGGAGGGGGAGCTGGTCCCTGTCGCCGAGATCGCCCTCGCCGCCGGCGACGCCGTCTACTTCGAGCACCACGTCCTGTTGTGGAAGGACGAGACCACCCCACTGTCGGCGCTCGCGATGTCTGGAGGCATCAAGCGGCTGCTCGGCGGGATGCCAATGGTCGTCACGGTGGCCCAGGGACCCGGGCGGGTCGCTTTCTCGCGCGACGCTTCTGGGGAGCTGGTGGTCCTGCCCTTGCATCCTGGGATGGAGATCGATGTCCGCGAGCACGCCTTCCTGGTGGCGTCGCACTCGATCAGCTACTCCTTCGAGCGCATCAAAGGAATGAACAACATCCTTCACGGCGAGGGCATGTACATGGACCGTTTCGTCACGGCCGGCGAGGCGGGCATCCTCCTGCTGCACGGCTACGGGAACGTTTTCGAAAGGACACTCGGGCCTGGAGAGAAGATCCTCGTCGAGCCGGGCGGGTTCCTCTACAAGGACTCCTCAGTGAGCATGAACACGGTGCAGCAGAACGTGAAGACCGGAGTGATGCGTCACGGGATGTACCTCGCCGAGATGACCGGCCCGGGCCGGGTCGGGATCCAGTCCATGTACGTCCACCACCACACTTCATGAGGCACACGTCCTAATGACCGCCTCCCTCTACAGCTGCCGCTACTGCCGCCAGCAAAGCGAATTCGATCCCGGCACTGCATCGGCATCGTGCCCACACTGCGGTGCGCCTGTCGATGTGACCGGAGCCGTAAGTCGATCCGGCTGGGAACGACAACCGCCCATTGCCGACATGGCCCGCATCCAGTTCGGCCAGTCGGGCGTGCAGATAGAAGGAAAGTTCGTGCCCACGGCGGACTTTCGGCTCGGCGGACCGGAGCGCATCTACTTCTCCCATCACAGCGTCCTTTGGGCGGAGCCGTCTGTGCAGATGAGCACCATGCCTATGTCGGGCGGTTGGAACCGGGTGCGGGCCGGGCTTCCGCTGGTGATGCTCGAGGCAGGCGGGCCGGGCCACATCGCTCTCTCGGAAGACGCGCCGGGCGAGATCGTCGCCCTACCGTTGCAAGACGGGCAGTCGGTCATGGTGCGCGAGCACCGGTTCCTCGCGGCGACATCCAACGTTGCGTATACATGGGAGTCGTCCAACATCTGGATCACCACCGGGTCGGGCGATGACCAGGAAACCCACTTCCCGCTGGGAATGTACGTCGACGTGTTCGGCGCGAAAGGCGGACCCGGACTCCTCCTCCTGCACTCACCGGGCAACACGTTCATCCGTGACCTCGCCGCCGGCGAGACGATCTGCATCCAGCCCAGCTCGCTCCTCTACAAAGACCGCGGCGTCGGGATGCAACTGCACATCGAGTACCCCAACGTCGGGGGGCTCCAATTCAGTTTCGGCCGTGGCTACAGCTACAGGAGCCTGTGGCTGAGGATGTGGGGACCGGGCCGGGTCGCGGTGCAGTCTGTCTTCGAGCGCTCGGAAGAGTCCGGACAGATCACCAGTTGTTCGCCGGCGACCACGATGGCCTGGTAGGGCGGCTCGTGGTAGCATCACCGACCGTGACCGACCAAGCGACCATCCGACTGGCCGCCGGCCTCCTCCTTCTCATGTAGGCGAGCACCACATACGGTGCTCGCCGAGCCTCCTGTGCCCCGAAGGGCCAGGAGGTTTTTTGTTGCCC
>CAZCCS010000233.1:0-5412 GCA_964497005.1 uncultured Acidimicrobiaceae bacterium
GGACATTTTCCTCGCCGTTCGCGAGGAATCCTTCTATTTCTATCCAGTGTTCGCGACGCAGATCATGAACGAGGGATGGGCCTCGTACTGGCACGCGCGGTTGCTGCGAGAGGCGGACTTCGTCCCACAGCAGGCGTACCTGGATGCGATCAAGTGTCATTCGGATGTCGTACGCCCGATCGCGGCCGACCAGCAGGTCGCCCTCAGCATCAATCCGTATCACCTCGGCTTCTCCATGTGGGAGAAGATCGTGGAGGCGGAGGGAATCGAAGCGGCGCGCCATATCATGGAGCAGGACGACGATTTCGGCTTCGTCCGCAACCATCTGACGCGCGATCTGGCCGTTGAGTTGGGCCTGTTCCGCTACAACGCGCGCAACGACGGACAGATCAAGGTGCTGGAGCACGACCTGACGGGGCTACACGAGGCGTTATTGGGCTCGAAGTACAACTTCGGGGCGCCGACGGTATCGGCCACTCACGTGCGCAGCGACGGCACGCTCGAGCTGACGCATGATAACGCCATCGACGGTCGCGGCCTGGACCTGGAGCGCAGCCGGCGCGTGCTGGACTACGTACAGCGCGTCTGGCGCAGGCCGACGCCCATAACCGGGTCCATTCGTACGCGCGGTCCTACGCCCGAGCCGTGGTGGCCGCCGCATACGACTTCGATACCGCCGCCCTGGTGAAGTTGGCGGGCGAGCCCGCGGCCAGCCACGTCGATGGCGCTCTACCGGCTCGTAGCCAGTCCACCGATATCGACATCGAGTCGGGGGAAGAGATCGTCGAGCGCTACGCCGAGGCGGCTCGGGCGCTGGCGTCGGCGCTCAACGCTGATGTGACCGCACCGGGGCTCGACCTCGATGCGCACCCAGATGACGGTGAGCATCTGCGTCGACAGGTGCCCCTAATTGGTGGTTGGTTACCCGGCGCCGCGGTCATGAACACCTTGGCATCATCTAGACCAGGAGCAGGCTGGAGAGATCGACTCGCGCTCTCGGTCAGTACTCGCGTCGCCGTGCAACTCGCCGTGGCTGCCGCGCTCGCCGTCACCTTCGCCGATTTGATCAGCCCGAATCATGTTATCTGGGCGATCGTGGCCGTCTACGTCACGTTCCTCGGCTCTGCCAGTGACCTCGAACAGACTTACAAAGCCGGCCTTCGCGTGGCGGGCACGTTGGTGGGCGTTGTCGTCGGCGGCGAGCTCGCCTACCTGACCGCACCACACACGCTCGCAACAGTGGTCGTCATAGCCCTCGCCGTGTACTTCATGTACTACTTCGGCAAGGTCAACTACGCGCTCGTCGTCTTTGCCGCCACCGTGGGAGTGACGCAGTTCTATGCCCAGGTCGGCGAACTGAGCAACACCATCCTCGCAACCCGTTTGGAGGTGACGGCCGTCGGTGCCGCTTGCGCCATCGTCGTCGGTCTTTTCGTGTTGCCGCTGCGCACGGTCAATGCCGCGACTCTGGCCGTAGCCCGCTACTTCCGCGCGCTCGCCCAGGTGCTGGACGGGCTTAGCGGCCGGGACTTCTCGACGGCTACGAATCGGCCGACCACCGACAGCCGGGTACTCGACGCCACCTTCCACGCGGCCACAGCCACCCTGCGTCCTATGACCAGGACTCTCTTCGGCCCACCAAAGAAGCGATGTGCCCGTGTTCTGAAACTGGTCGACATCTCCCACGAGCTCGGCCGGGCGATCGTCCAGGACAGTGCGGCTCCTGCTCGAACCGGCGAAGAAATGGCCCAGATCGCATCCGTCTCAGAGCAGGCTGCAGCAATCGCCCGGTCGGTAGCCGATGACCTGGAAAGGCCGACAGGAAGCCGTCCCGTCGCCGGGGTCGCCACCGAATCGAACACCCCGAGGCCAAGCACCACCAGCCTTCGCACGGAGGTCGAAGGCATAGCCGCCGTCGTGACCGAACTCGCACAGATCCGAGGTTTGGCCACCCCCGACCTAACGATCCTGAATTCACCAACTCGCGCCACCAGCCGACTCCCCGGCTGAGAACCGCGGCCACCCCCCACACCCGAGCGGAAAGACCACCCAAATGCGAGTGATAACAGCATCGAACTACGGACCACCGGAGGTACTGCGGATCGAGGAGCGGCCTGTTCCCGAACCCAAGCCGGACGAGGTCCTCGTCGAGGTTAAGGCGGCCGGCATCAACCTTATGGACAGCTACCTTCGCCGCGGCATGATCGATTCGATTCCACCTCCGCTCGCTTTCGGTGTCGATGGAGCGGGTGTGGTGCTCAAGACGGGCGAGAGGTCCACGGCAAAGGTAGGAGATCGAGTCGCATGGGAGCGCGTCTTCGGAAGCTATGCCGATTTCCTCGCTGTGCCGAACGAACGCCTCATTCCCATCCCAGACGGTGTGACCTTCGAAGCCGCAGCAGGCGGCCTAATGCAGGGGATGACGGCACAGCACCTCTGTTATGACGCAGTCCCGGTCGAGAAGGGGGCGGTCGTGCTCGTCCACTCCGCTGCGAGTGGAGTCGGGCGGATGCTCACCCAGCTCATCACCCACCGGGGCGGGCGTGTAATCGCCACGGTTTCTCGCGCCCACAAGGCGCGCTCCGCTGCTGAGGCCGGCGCCTGGAAGGTAATCGTGCGCGACGAAACGGACGATCTCGGGGCGGCGATCAGAAGTATCACCGGCGGAGAGGGCGTAGACATCGTCTTCGACGGGACCGGAAAGGCCCTATTCGAAGTCAGTGTCTCCTCGCTCCACTTCGGCGGCGTCTTCGTACATTACGGGCGTGCCGGCGGGTCCATTCCGCCGATCGATTTGTGGGAGCAACCTGACGGGGTTCACCTGGTACACGCCCGCGGCGACGCCGCTCACGAGTCGATCGACGAGTGGCGGAGCCGTGCCATCCGAGTAATGCGCTGGATAGACGACGGCACGCTGGACGTCCTCATCGACCGAACCTACGGGTTGGAAGAGGCTGCTACGGCTCATCGTGACCTCGAGTCCCAATCAACGGTGGGGAAGCTCCTCCTTCTCCCCTGATCGCCGGCTGTCCAGCGGCCTCCAGGCCCAACAACCCATAGCCCTATCTATATAGCGGGGTCTATACTGTTGCTATGGCAAACAAGGGACGTTGGAGTCCGGTGAGCCTGGCCGAGTCGCTGTATGCGTTGGCCGTGATTACGGTGCGCCAGCCGCGGGAGATCAGCCTCACTGCGGCCAGCACGTTGGCGACATTGGAGCGGAGCGGTCCCCGACGGGTAACCGAGTTGGCCGCCAGCGAAGGGGTTACTCAGCCTTCGATGACCGCGATGGTGTCGGGTCTGGAACGAGCCGGGTACGTGCAGCGCCGCCCCGATCCCCTCGACCTGCGGGCGGTGCTGGTGACCCTCACCCGGACCGGACAGAGCTATCTCCGCCACCGTCGCAAGATCGGGTCGGGCCGCTTCACTCTGCTCATCGACAAGTTGCCCGAACACGAACGCGAAACGCTGATGGCCGCGGCCCCGGCCTTGGCGCACCTCGTGGAGTTGGAAGGCGAGCGTTGCGGCCAAACTTGAGCCCCAGCGGTGGCACGGTCAGCCCTTTTCGCCAGCCCAAGGCGGTGTGGGCGGTGGCGTTCGCTTGCGTCGTCTCATTCATGGGCATCGGTCTGGTCGACCCGATCCTCCCCGCGCTCTCCAAGCAACTAAGGGCATCTCCAAGTTCGGTCGAGTTGCTCTTCACCAGCTACCTGGTCGTCACCGCGGTGGCGATGCTGATCACCGGATGGGTGTCCAGCCGCATCGGCGGCAAGCGAACCTTGGCCGCCGGTCTGGTTCTCATAGTCGCGTTCAGCGCGGCGGCGGGAGCTTCCCACACAATCGGTGAGATCGTCGGGTTCCGGGCGGGCTGGGGTCTGGGCAACGCCCTGTTTATCGCCACGTCGCTGGCTGTGATCATCGGAGCCGGGTCCGGCGGGTTCTCCGGGGCCATCATCCTCTACGAGACCGCCCTGGGAATAGGGATCGCTCTGGGTCCCCTGGTGGGTGGAGAGCTCGGCAGCATCAGCTGGCGCGGCCCGTTCTTCGGGGTGACCGCTCTGATGTCGGTCGCCTTGGTGGCCACCCTCCTGCTGGTCGCGCCCACCCCCAAACCAACCCATCGCACCTCCATAACCGCCCCGATTCGAGCGTTGCGCCACCGGGGACTGGGCACCATGAGCATCACGGCTCTCGGATACAACTGGGGGTTCTTCACCCTTCTCGCCTTCACGCCCTTCCCGATGCATCTGGGCATCCACCAGTTGGGCTACGTGTTCACCGGCTGGGGGGTGATGGTGGCCATCTTCGCCGTGTTCGTGGCGCCAAGAGCGCAGGCACGGTTAGGGACCCCGCTCAGCCTTTACATCAACCTGGGCCTACTCGCGGTCGATCTGGTCGTCATCGGCTTGTTCACGACGTCTCAGGCGACCTTGATCGCTGCGGTCGTCATCTCGGGTGCGTTCGTCGGTCTGAACAACACCCTCACCACCCAAGCGGTCATGCTCGTCTCCCCCGTCGAGAAGTCCGTCGCGTCTTCCGCATACGGTTTCGTCCGGTTCATCGGAGGAGGGCTCGCCCCCTACGTCGCCAGCAAACTCGCCGAAGCGGTAAACGTCCACCTCCCCTTCTATATCGGGGCGGTAGCGGTCGTCGCCGGCATTGCCGTGCTCTCAACCGGGCACTCCCTGCTGGCAGCCGCCGAACGCAAAGACCGGCCGATGGACGCCACGCCACCCATCCCCGAGCGCCGACACGTCATCGCCCCCCAACCGTCACACCGTCTCGGCCAGCCGGCCGCATGAAGTCGGGGAAAATGCGATGTCCCGCGGTCCTCGAACCCGTCGAAACAGCTCGCAGCCACAACCCCGCGAGGTTGCCGATCGCACCATTGTGGTAGGCCTCGACGGAAGCCAGACATCGTGGAACGCATTCTGGTGGGCGTGCGGTGAGGCTGCCCGGTCGGCCGCTCGGCTGGTCGCCGCCTTCGTCACTTCAGATGACAGAATCAGCGCCGCTCAAGCGGTCTCAGTCCTGGCGGGGGTCCCTCTTGACTACGGCGCCTTCGGGTCAGCCACGGCCCAGCAGGCGGCCGAGCTCGAAGCCGATGCGCGTAGACAAGCGGGCGAGCAGCACGTGCCTATCGAGTTCGTGCACTCCTATGGCGATCCCGCCGCCGAACTGGTTTCCCTCGCCCGGCGAGCTCAAGCGGATCTGATCGTTGTCGGAAAATCAACCAGCATCGTCCATCGTCTCGCCGGCTCAGTCAGCAAACGCCTCACCGGTCACCGAACAACCCCGGTGATCGTCGTGGTCCCGTGACGTCGTCGGGCGAGGCGTGGACCTGACCGGATTTGAACCGGCGACTTCCTCGATGCGACCGAGGCGCTCTTCCGCTGAGCTACAGGCCCGGAG
>CAZCCS010000234.1:0-5387 GCA_964497005.1 uncultured Acidimicrobiaceae bacterium
CCTCCTCCCGCGTGAACGACTCGAAGCCCACCTCGTCGATGACGACCAAGGCCGGTACCCCGGTACCGGGCCGACTGCCGCGTACCAGGCCCTCCACAGTTTCGGGTTTTTCCCACTCCATCGCTTTGGTCGATTCCAGGGCCTCGGCGACCCAGGTCACCAGTGCGGATTCCGTCCTCGGGACGGGGTCCGGCGTTCCGCACCATGCGACGAGCCCCGGGTAGTGGCGCGCGACGTGCAGCAGGAGACGCGACTTCCCTGAGCCGGCCGGCGCGACTACGCGAGCAACGGCGAAGGAAGAGGGCGTGATGAGGCCCTTGACCAGGCGTTGACGAACAAGGCCGGCGGGCTCGACGAGCCATCCAGAGGGATCAGCGCGTAGTTCCCGGGCCCCGGCAGTCTCATCGTCGAACGGGATCGCTGCTGCCAACCGACCTGCCCTCGTAGCCGCGAAAAACCTGCGTGCTGCCGGCGGGCACCGCGATTAGTTCCCGGTCCACCCGCACCCATCGGGAGCATATCTACTGGGGCTCGTTGTACCGGCCCATAAGGGCAACAACGCATGGCCAAACGAGAAATTTGGGTTCCCGTTGATCTTCCGATGTTCCCTGCCGATTAACTTTTTGCGAGCTGTAAACCCGGGCAGGCCCAAACGGGGGCGGGAAAGGACACATGAGCAAGAAGTCACGTCGCGCGGCATCGGGCGCGGCCAAGAAGCATCACGGTCGCGCATCGCGTGGCAAGGACACAGGCGTTATGCGGGGCAGGTCACTGTTGGCGGGTGGCACCACTGCCTGCGGCGTAACCGGAATCCTCGCCTTCGCAGCAGCCACGACGGTGGCTGGAGTGGCAGGGTCTGCGCTGATGATTCCGACCGCTTCGGCCTCGACGGTTATCGGCGGTTGCCTCGCACCTCAGACCAATTGCGCGGCCGGCAAGGCCTCGTCCCCAGCGCAGACCACCGCAGGCCGGGCCGTGCAGGCGGCCGCGAGCGGGCCGCAGCTGGCGCCCCTCCCGCCGCCCCCTCCGGTCAATGCGCGGTCCATCTCCGCGGTGCCCGACCGGCCGATCGCCGCAGTTGTCACGGCGGCCGGCGGTGGGTACCGGCTGATCGGCTCCGCCGGAGGGGTCTACTCGTTCGGCACACCTGACAGCGGCAGCTTGCTCGGCCATTGGTTGAACGGTCGGATCGTCGGAGCGGCCTCGAGCGGATCGAACCTGTGGCTCGCCGGTTCCGACGGAGGGGTTTTCACGTTTGGGGGCGCCCCCTTCCTCGGCTCAATGGGCGCCACCCGGCTGAACGGCCCGGTCGTCGGGGTGGCCTCGACCCCTTCAGGTAACGGTTACTACCTGGTCGGCCGCGACGGTGGCATCTTCACCTTCGGGGACGCCCACTACTTCGGCTCAATGGGCGGAAAGCACCTCAACGGTGCGATCGTCGGCATGGCCGTCGACCCGGCGACGGGCGGCTACTGGCTGGTCGGCTCCGACGGGGGGATTTTCTCGTTCAACGCTCCTTACCTGGGCTCGATGGGCGCCGTCCACCTGAACGGCAGGATCGTCGGGATGGCCGCCACCCCCACTGGGAACGGCTATTACCTCGTCGGCAGCGACGGAGGGATCTTCACCTTCGGCGATGCCCACTACCTCGGATCTACCGGGGGCCACCACCTGGCCGGCTCGATCGCGGGAATCGCTCCGACCTCCACAGGCAACGGTTACTGGCTTGCGGGTACCGACGGGGGCATCTTCACATTCGGCGACGCCCCGTTCCTCGGCTCCGCGGTCCCCGTGCCACCCCCACCGCCGCCACCTCCGGTTCCTATCCCGCCGCCAGCACCGGTCGGTCCGACCGGCTTGGTTGTTCCCTCAGGAGCCACCGGGGTCGACATTTCGCGTTACCAGTGCGGCGCCATTCCTCCGGCCCACTATGCGATCTCCGTCGTACAGGTGACCGGCGGCGCACTGAACTGGCCGGCTAACCCGTGCTTCGCCGCTGAAGCCGGTTGGGCCGGGCCGGACCTGCAGACCTACATCTATATGGACGGGCTGCCCAACCCTGTTCCGGCCGAGGCCGCCAACGGCCCCGCCGGAACCTGCGGTAACAACGCCGCGTGCCTTGGTTACAACTACGGCTTCTTCTGGGCCCAGCACTGGGTCGGTTACGCCACCTCGCTCGGGTTCCACCCCAAGCAGTGGTGGCTCGACGTCGAGACCGGGTCCGCCTGGACCGATCCCGGGACCAACGACCAGATCATCCGCGGCGCCATGGACGCGTTGCACGCCAGCGGTGCGCAGTTCGGCATCTACTCGAACCCCCGCCAATGGAACATCATCACGGGCGGCTGGTCGGCTCCCGGGGTTCAGATCTGGGTCCCCGGAGCGGGCAACCTCACCGGTCCGGGCTATACCGCCACCGCCTTCTGCGGCGATCCGAGCCAACGATTCGCCGGCGGCGTCCTTCGCTACGTGCAGTACGGGTACACCGGGGCGTTCCCGGGCTCGTACGGCGGCCCAGCGACGCGCTACGACCTGGACTTCGCCTGCTGATTCGGGCCTAGGGAACGGTGGTTGTCGTCGCCGACTGCGGCTGGGTGATCGGGCCGGCGTAGTACATCCCGACGTCGCACGCGGTCTGGCCGCCGAAGCAGTCCACCCTCAACTGCAGCTGCTGGTTGTGGGTGAAGTCCATGGGTGTCGAGAAAGTGAATTCCTGATTGGTGAGGGTCGCAAGGTTCACGACCAGCAGATCCTGAACGGCGCCATTGGACAGCACCCGCTCAACCCTCGCCGAGCCGGCCGAGCCGGAGGCGTTTTGAAGTACCAGGTCGTTGACGCTGAGGGTCGTCCCTTTGGGGATCATCCCGCTCGATGAGGTGGCGGTCGAACCGGGCGCAGCGACGACAGCCAAACGCCCGTCGGTCGGGCTGGTCACAGGTGGGGCCACGGTCGCCGGCGGCGCGGAGGCCACGGTCGTCGGGGACGAGGGCACCGTCGTGGTGGTGCTGGTTGTGGTTGTCGTAATCGGTTTGCCGGTCAGCGCTGACAACGCCGCCGAGTTGGCATCAGTGGCGGCCTTGTTCTGTGAGACTTGATTGGACAAAGACTTGGTCTGCGCGGCTTGCGCCGCCAGTGCAGGTTGCGTCGCGTTGAGGGCTGTGGACCGGACTATCGGGCGAAACAGGAGGAACCACAGCAGGACCAGAACCGCTGCCAAGGCGATAAGAGCGTAAAACCACTTCGGGAGTACCGCCTTCTGGGTCAAGCCGCCGTCGAGCACCAACGGCTTCTCGCCCTCTACCGCGATCTGGACCTTGTACGGCTTCTGCTGGTCGGGACCCCTCCAGAAGCGTTTGCGAGGCTTGACCCGGATCCGCACGAACCGCGCTTCGCCGGGGGCGACGGTGAGCTTGGGAGGACGCATCGCGAACTTGAGGGCGTCGGAGGCATCGACGGCGCTGAGCGCGACGGGGAGCGGCAGGTTGCCCCGGCTGTCCACCGCAAGCCTCTGCCTCCCGGCGACGCGAGCGGTCGCGACGCGCGGCAGGAGCTCGGCGCCCACGTCGTTGAAGGACCCGACGGTGATCGTCCCCTCTTCGGTGACCGACTCCTCCGGCTCGTTGGACGGGATGACCTTGACCGCGAAGGGGACCTCGCCCGCCGGGGTGGTGTGCAGTCGGGGCGGCGAGAAGGTGAGCGTCGCGGTCTGCTGTGCGCCGGGGAACAGAGAGATGACGGGCGGGTCCGAGCGCGTCCACTCCGCGGCGTCACCTAGGACGAGGATGGTGAACTGCTCGACTATCGATCCCGTGTTGGCAATGCTCAGCTGACAAGAAGCCGACTGGCCCGGCTGGACGGTTAGGCCCTCGTGCCCTCGCAGCGATACGACTGCGCTCACTCGACGACCACGTTCACTGGACGACCACGTTCTGGATGTTGGCGACCTGATTCTCTTTCGGGTCCACGAAGGCGGTGTTGAAGCCGCCGCCACCGTCGATGCTGTCAGGAACCCCGTTGGCCGCGAAGAAAGAGTCGTTGCCCAGTCCACCGACCATCACGTCCCCACCGCCGGCCGATGTCCCTCCCAGCGCGCAACTGGACTGGGCGCAGAAGGTGTCGCTCCCGTTGCCGCCGCTGATCAGCGTGTCCCCGCCGGACGGACCGGCCTGTAGGAGGTCGTTGCCGTTGAGCCCGATGATGGTTCCACCCGGTGCTCCTGCCACGAGCACGTCGTTGAAGTTCGAACCGATGATGTTCAGGATCCCCGACAGCTGCTCGAACCATCCGGACGGTCCTGACGCGTTGCCCGTCTGGAGGTTCACGGTTACCCCGGCGGGCGCAAGGGAGAAGTCGACCGTGTCGTTACCTCCACCGCTTACGAAGTTGCTTCCGGGTCCGTCGAACACGAACCGTGACGCCGACCCCGGGCCCGAGAACAGTCGGTTGTTCCCGCTGAGCACTATGAACAGGTCGGATCCGCCGTTGCCGTTGATGGTGCTGCCCGTCGGGCCGGTGACGAAGATGTCCGGCTGGGAAGTCCCTATCACCTGGGCAATGTTGGCGTTGACGAGGCTCACGGTCGCTCCCCACCCGCCGGTGGCGGTCTGGGGTGCGAGCGTCGTCCCGGCGAAGGGTTCGCCGGCCGGGACGCTGAACAGGCCCGTCGAGAGGTTGACCTGCACCGCCGATGGCGCTCCCGAATAAGACAGCGTGTTCCCAGATCCGCTGCTCGTGAGCGTGTCGCTCCCCTGCCCCGGGACGAACGTGACGGGCTGGGCGCCACCCTGCAGGGTGTCGTTGCCGATCCCGCCTACCAGGGTGTCGGAACCACCTCCACCGTTCAGCGTCTGGGTCCCTGTGCCCGCGGCCAGCCAGTCGGTGCCCGGGCCTCCCATCAGGGTGACGGTCCCAGTCCCGCCCCAGATCTGGCTGCCTCCGGGAGACGCTATGACCGTCTGGATGTTCCCACCGGCGAGAGCGATGGAACCGGCGTTGGCTCCCAGCGTTTGCAGGTTCGAGGTGGCGAGGTCGAGGGAAGTCTGGCCAGGCAAGAGGGAGAGATCGAGCGTGGAAGCGCCGCTTCCGCCGTACAGGTAGTCGCTGCCACCTGTGAGGACGAACCGGTCGCTGCCCGTTCCGCCGACGATGGTCGCCGGCCCGGAACCCGCAACGATGATGTCGTTGTTCGAGACCGTTCCGAAGATGTTGGGGATGCCGCTCAGCTTGATCGTCCCGCCGTAGCCGCCGGTCGCAGTGAACGCCGGAACGATCGTGCCTGCGCCGGGCAACCCGGCCGGGATCGTGTAGGGCGAAGCCGAGTCGTTGACGACCACCGCTGACGGCGCCGCCGAGAAGCTGATGGAATCGGCGCCGCCGCTGCCGTTAAG
>CAZCCS010000235.1:0-4558 GCA_964497005.1 uncultured Acidimicrobiaceae bacterium
GTCTGCCATCCCTACCGCCTCCGCCCCGCTTTGTTCGCGATTTGGACGCGTATAGGAGTCCTAATCGCGAAAAAAGCTTCGGCGGGAACTGACTTGGCGGAAACCGGGCAACCCCCGCATAAGCGAGCTGCCCCGGTCCGCCGGGCCGTCGTTTTCCGACACGACCGGATGTGACCCGCTGAACGGGGGCCGGTATCATCCTGGCCGGCTGGTATCGAGAGGGATCGAACGTGACGGAAACGACGGACTGTTCCTCTCGCCAAGCAGAGATCCTGGCCGAGCCCGGCGCCGAAGTAGACCGCAAAAAAGCGTGGGGAACGCTCATCACGGTCGCCTTGGGCGTGATCATGGTCGGGCTAGACGGCACCGTTGTGGCCATCGCCAATCCCGCCATCGGCCGCGATCTGCACGCCTCCCTGGCCGACCTGCAATGGGTGACCAACGCTTACTTGTTGGCGCTAGCGGTCGGCCTGATCCCCGGCGGCAAGCTAGGTGATCGTTACGGCCGCCGGCTGGTGTTCCTCATTGGGGTAGCCGGCTTCGCCCTCTCGTCCGTCGGTGTGGCCGCCATAGGCAGCGTGCCGGGGGTGATCGCCATGCGGACTGTCCAAGGGATCTTCGGCGCTCTGCTGCTCCCCAACACCATCGCCTTGATCCGCGCGGTCTTCCCTGAAGACGAGCTGAACCGGGCCGTCGGCATATGGAGCTCCTCGTCCGCCGCTGCGATCGCTGGTGCGCCGGTGCTCGGGGGGTTGTTGGTCCAGAAGGTCAACTGGCAGAGCGTCTTCTTGCTCAACGTCCCTGTCGGGATCGCCACCGTGATTTGCGGTTTGCTGGTCACTCCGGAGAGCCGCGAGTCGCTGCGACAACGTTTTGACGGGACCGGGTTGGTGCTGCTTGCGGGTGCGGTGTTCTGCCTGGTGTACGGCATGATCCGCTCGGAACTCTCTGGCTGGTCGAACGCCGCCACTCTCGGACTCTTCGTTGCAGCCGCGGTCCTTGCCGTCCTATTCGTGGCGGTCGAGCGCCATCATCCCGCCCCTCTCCTTCCGATGCACCTGTTCGCCACACGGTCGGTATCGCTCGGAGTCGTAACGCTTCTTCTTGACTTCTTCGCGCTTTACGGCGTCCTGTTCTTCGTCAGCCTTTACTTCCAGAACGTGCAGCACCTCGACGCCATCCAAGCCGGGGTGAGGCTGCTGCCGCTCATCGGTGTCTTCTCGCTGGCGAGTCCCTACGCTGGCCGGATCACGACCCGTTTCGGGTCCCGGGTGCCCATCACTGTCGGGATGGCCATGACCGCTGCCGCACTCGCCGGTCTGATGGTGATCGACGTCGGTTCCTCCTTCTGGATCCTGCTCCCGAGCATGGTGGGCCTCGGTCTGGGAGTGGCCCTGGTGGTGGTCGCGTCGACCGAGGCGATCATCGCCAACGCGCCGGTAGACGAAGCCGGGGTCGCAGGAGGTCTGCAGGGCATAGCGATTCAGTTGGGCGGCGTGCTCGGTTCGTCGGTGCTCGGATCGATCCTCGCCGCTCGGGTGTCTACGGCTCTAGGTCCCGCGCTGAGCGCCGAACGGGTCCCGGCCGGCGTCGCAGCGTCGGTTCGGTCGATGGGCCAAGTCGTGGACCAGGGAGGTGTTCCCGCGGTAGGCGGACCCGAGTGGACCCAATCGGTCACGACGGCCAGCCACGCAGCCTTCCTATCAGGCCTCCGTTGGGCCCTGTTGGTGGGTGTGGCCGCGACGGTTCTGGGGGCCTTCTGCGGTCCTTGGATAAAACCTGCCACCCGTGAGTTGGACTCCGTGGCCCCGCTTCATTTTTGACCAGCGGAAGGCTTCTTTTCCTTTAGGTTCAGCGCCACGGCTTCCCGAATGAGGTTCTTCAGCGCGGCTTCGTTGATGTCGTCACTCTCTTTGATGTCGATGGCACGCCTGACCTTCCCCTCAAGGCTCGAGTTGAACAAGCCTGAAGGGTCTTTCAAAGTGGCACCGTTGAAGAACGTCAGCTTTACGATGTTCTTGTAGACCTCGCCAGTGCATATACCCCCGCTGTGGGACCAGACCGCAGTCCCGGGGCTCGTGGCTTTCACCCATTTCCACTCCTCGACGACCTCTGGGTCCGCTTCCTTGATGATCCCTCGAACCCTGCTGAGCGTTTTGCCGCGCCAGTCGCCCAGCTGCTTGATCCTCTCGTCGATAAGTTCAGAAGCACTCGTCTCGCTGTTCGGCATTTGTATCTCCCGCGCAGTTGATTTCAGACCAGGTAAGCCTGATTCTGGCACTTAGAGAGCTACGGCAGATACGGTCGCCCAACTCGGAGCTGAAACGGTCTTCGAGGAGACGCAGTCAGTGGAGCCTATCGTGGTCCTGTGCGCGTCCTGTTTGTCCTCGGTGGCGTTTTCCTGGTGGCTGGCGTGATCTGGCTCGGTCAGGGTGTCGGCCTCATCGGCGGGTCGTTCATGACCGGGGAGACGGTGTGGGCTGCGATTGGTGGCGTCTGCATCGTCGTTGGCGGGTTTATGGTCCGGGTCGGCTTTCGCTGGCGGCAGGCGGCCGCGGTCGACGAGGACGATTAACTAGAGCGGGGGACCTAGTTTGAGAACATGGGCTTGGACTGGGAACAGACGATCATTGACGCACGTGATCCTGCTGCTCTAGGACGTTGGTGGCAGCAGGCACTCGGCTGGGTTGTCGTTAATGACGATCCGGAAGAGTTTGAGATTCGACCTTCAGCGGACCGATTCCCTGGGCTGCTCTTTGTGTCCGTCCCTGAACCGAAGACGGCTAAGAACCGACTACACCTTGATTTCCGACCTGATGATAGGGACAAAGAGGTTGAGCGGATGCTCGCGCTTGGAGCGACCCGGGTGGATGTGGGTCAGGGGGAGCAGTCATGGGTTGTGCTGGCTGATCCAGAGGGCAACGAGTTCTGCATACTCAGCTCCCGCCGTCCGAGCTGACAGCGCACGGGTCCCCGATTACGAGGACGCCACGCCCTACGCTCGCCTCCATGACGAAGTGGCAGCGGTTCGGAGATAGCACCTGGGTCAACGTGGACGAAGTTGAGGTCCTTCGAATCGACGAGCAAGAAGATGGTCGGTGGCAGCTGACAGCCGATTTCGCATCCGGGCGGAGCTACGCCGTTGGTAGCCACGACGACCGGCAGCTCCTGGCCGACTGCACAGACTCGCTCATACGCGGCGAGGTGAGCGAGCGTCTTCGGGCCTGGGCGAACGAGACCGATGCGGATCCGACGAACCACGCGATGGACGGCCAAAGCCACCCTGCAAAGGCGAAGTGGTGGTGGTTCAGCGCTCGCACGGGGAAGGCAAGAACAGCCCCATAGGGCCTCGCCCCCCAACGAGCCCAGCTCATATGCGGGGGATGGCCCTACCTTGAGGGGTGCGGGTTTTGTCTTCGGTCAGTGAGAGGACACACACGTTGAAGCCATCTGGTGAGGAGGAGTACCAGCGATTCATGGGATTCCCGGCCTCTCTCCTGCCCTGGAAGGCTGACCGGCTCCAAGGGTCACAAGCTGCGGCCGGGAGGAAATACGACTGGCTCCTCCACCCGATCGTTTGGGTGCGGTGGCGGGTAGCCGTCCGGCGTCAGGGGGCCTATGCCCCCGACTTCGACGAGTTCCGCCGAAAGGGAACCCAATAACTCCTAATCGGTGTGTGAAGCGACAGTGGAAGGCGGCCTTTGCTGTTGATCATTGAGCAAGGGCGCGCCGGGCGAAACGCCCCAACATCTGCACCCTGAGCCGCCGGGGTGTGCGGTTCAGACTGACCTCAGTGGCGCCGGTGGAAGGTGATGACGCGGCGTTGGTGGATGAAGGACTCGGTGCAGCGCCAGCGGAGATGGGATGAAGTTGATTCCACCCCCGACCGGCGCGATCCAGTTCGGCTTGTCGGAGTCGGATTAGACGGAGTGCTAGCTCGGGGTGCATGCATACAGCTTGAGTCTTGCCCAGGCGTTCGGGAAGTTGCAGAATAGACAACATGCGCAAGGATGCTGCCAAGCCTCACACGGTGTCCGTGCTGGTCGACGACGGCTTCTCACCCCTTGAGTTCTCGGTAGCCTGCGAGGTCTTCGGGTTCGACCGCAGCCACTTGGGCGCACCCTGGTACCGCTTCTTGGTGTGCGGTGCCCATCCCGGGCCGATCTCTGCCACGGTGCCCTATCAGCTGATCGCTCCTCACGGGTTGGAGGGGTTGCGCGCGGCCGACACGATCGTGGTACCGCCGATCGATGGTAAGGAGCCCATCGGTGAAGCTGTGCTCGAAGAGTTGCGCCGGGCCCACCGAAGGGGCGCGCGGATGATCTCGCTGTGCACCGGTGCTTTCGTGCTCGCCGAAGCCGGACTACTGGACGGCAGGCTGGCCACCACCCATTGGCGCCATACCGAGGAGCTCATCAGAAGGTATCCAGCGGTCAAAGTCGACCGAGACGTGCTCTATGTCGACGAGGGCGACGTGCTGACATCGGCGGGCTCCGCGGCCTCGATGGATCTTTGCCTGCACGTCGTCCGCTTGGATTTCGGTGCCGAGATCGCCAAC
>CAZCCS010000235.1:4568-5376 GCA_964497005.1 uncultured Acidimicrobiaceae bacterium
CCTTCAAAGACACGTTGACATGGCTACAAGAGCATCTTGACGAGCCGCTCACGGTGGAAGACCTGGCTCACCGGGCGAGCATGAGTCCTCGCTCATTCGCTCGCCGCTTCCGGGCGGCGACCGGGACGACACCGCACCGCTGGCTCACACGCCAACGGGTCCTTCTCGCTCAGCGTCTCCTCGAAACCACCGACTTGTCTATCGATGAGATCGCTTGGCGTTGCGGTATCGGTACCGGCGCCAACCTGCGGCTGCAGTTCGCCACCGTTGTCCGGGCATCACCGGCTGCGTATCGGCGAACATTTAGTCAACACCCCGCCAACTGAAACCGATCAGGCTCTTCGACGAGGTTCCGCTCTTCAGTCCGCAACGGGCGTAAGGACGACGAGGGGGATCTCCCTCTGGGTCTTCTTCTGATAGTTGGCGTAGTTCGTGTGCCTGGACGTAATGATGGGCCAAACCCGGGCCCGCTCCTCGGGATCGGCCGCCTCGGCGTGCATCTTCTGCGTCATGCCCCCCTGAATCGACACCATCACATCGGGGTTATCCGCAAGGTTGAGGAACCAGGCCGGGTTGTGGTCGTCGCCCCCGCGGGAGGCCACGACGTAGGTGCGGTCCCCCTCCTGGTAGGGGGAGGTGAGCATGCATGAGCGGGGCAGGCCGCTCTTGCGCCCGATGGTCGTCAGCTCCACAACTGGCATCCCACTGAACGACCTCCCCGCCCGCCCGCCCGAGACGGCAATGAGGACACGATGGGTTCGGTTCATCAACTTGAGGACAGCGTCAGAAGGCACGGCTAGATAGTAGG
>CAZCCS010000236.1:0-5352 GCA_964497005.1 uncultured Acidimicrobiaceae bacterium
TTGGTCGCCGCGGTGGCCAGACGGCGGAGCCGGCGGACGGTGCGGCTCTGGTCCCGGGCGGATGCCTGCATCTCGCGGTGGAGCATCACCCGCTGGATGGCGGTGCCGAGCCGGCTGGCCAGCTCGACCCCGATGCGGAGCGCGGACGGCCGGAAGCCGCGGCGGAAGTTACCGGTGCCGGCGACGAACCAGCCGAGGGTGATTCCCCCGCCAGTGATCGGCGCAACGATCAGGGACTGGGCGCCGAAGCGTTCCCGGACCAGACTGATGTTGGGGGCCTCCTCGGTCCCGCCGAAAGCCAGGATCGGCCGGCGGTCCGGGGCGCAAAGACGACCCACCGGGCTCCACTCCTCTGGAAGCTTGAGGCCGCTGGTGCGGGCGTAGCGGTAGGCGGCGGTGGTGACCTCACCGTTGGAGCTGATGACCTCGATCGCGCAAACGTCGGCGAAGTCGGGGACACATGCGTCGGCTACCTGCTTGACCGCGCTCTCGTAGTCCTCGAGGGTCGAGTCGAGGATCCGGCTGGTAGACGCGAGGAGCTCCAGGCGCTGGAGTGCCTCCTGTTCGCCCAGCATGGCGATATCTGTCGCCGTGAGGCTGTTTCGGTCACCCGACAATGGCCCCTCCAGCCGTTTTACGTGTCATACAGCGCCTTTCCTGTGAACGCTAGCAGCGATACGCGGTAGCGCCGTGGACGTTCGGGTTCGTGGCATTTGTGATTTCGGTCGAATATCCGGCGAGCATGAGGGGACACTCTGCGCGAATCGGCGCTGGCTGCGCTGAAAGGAGCTGGTGGCGCCGGTGGGGCGGTGGGGGCGTGCGGCGGTGGAGCGGTGGGGCGGTGCCGGCCCCCGCCGCTCAGGGGGACTGGCTTCCCGGGGCGGTCAGGACGCCGAGGGCGCGGCCGAGCGCATCCCAGTCGGTGGCGATCTGGCCCTGGGCGGCGGCAAGCGACATGGTGTTGTCGCACACCGCATGGTTCGCCGCGTTCTCCACGTCGTCCTTCGGGTTCGGCGACGATCCCGGCTCGGGCCACAGGTTGTGGGGGTCGCTCGGGGCGCCGCCGAGCTCGAGAGCAATTAGATGGTCTTCCTCGTAGCTGTGGATGGACTGGGTCTCGCCGTACTCAGACATCTGGGAATGTTTCAGCGCCTGGGTGTAGGACTCGGGGGGTCGAACCGTCTTGGTCCATCCGGAGGCGCAGATGGTGGTCGCGATGTCGGCCTGGGTGACCTGGGGGTTGGTGGCGCCTGGCGTGCAGGCCGGGTCGGGGAGGACGTAGCCGTACTCGATGCGCGCGTGGCAGGGGCCGGCGCCGGCGGTTTGGGCCGGCGGGGCTGTAGGTGGTGAGGCGGCGGTTGTGGCTGTGGCGGTGGCGGCGTCCGTGGTTGCGGTCGTGGTTGCAGTCGTGTCGGGGGTCGTCGCCTGCGCCGGCGCGTCAGACGTGGAGGTCGGGGCGAAGTCGAAGTTGGAGGAGGAGCAGGCTGCCGCCGTGACGGCCACGGCGGCGGTGGCGGTGGCGATCAGGAGTTTCGTCGAGGCCCTCGGGAACATTTGATACGAGGGTGCCACAGGCGTGGGACCCCTTCGGGTCCGGGCGGTTTGTCGGCCTCGGGCGGCGTTTCTGTTCGTATTTGAGGGACATCTCGTTTCTGTGGGACAAAACGTTAGGTTTATGGCTCAAATGCACCGTAAAGGCGAGATGTCCCACAAAACGGGCCAGATTGATCGTCTTCCAGGCTCCTGCGCCTAGGACGGCGCCCTCTGGGCGCCGGCTCCCGCCCCTCCGCCGGCTGCGCCGGCTACGGGTTGGGCTCGGGATGGCCGGCGGGACTCGCGCGAGTCGGGAAGCCAGGAAGCGTCGCGGCGAAGTCCCGGTCGGCGTCTGGAGACTTAGTCGTCGGCAAGCAGTTGGTACAGCTTCTGGCGGGCTTCCTTGAGGATTTGGGCGGCGCGATCTACCAAGTCGCTGTCGCCGGCGGCTTGAACCTGCTTCATTGCCAGTGCGAGCTGGGCAAACGCGAGGCGGAGAGCCCTTCGGCCGGACAAACCTTCCGCTCCCTCCCAGGGGAACTGGTCATTCTGGGCGGACTCGGCCTCGGCGCGACCGGCGTCGGTGAGCTCGTAGACGCGCTTGCCGTCTTGTTCGTGCGAGCGGAGCAGGTCTTGCTCCTCGAGCATCTGCAGTGTGGGGTACACCGACCCGGGGCTGGGTCGCCATAGGCCGCCGCTTTTCTCCTCCAGGCGTCCGATGATCTCGTAACCGTGGGCGGGCCCGTCGAGAAGGGTTCTCAGCAGGGCGACCTTGATGTCGCCCCGGCGCATGCGTCCGCCTCGACGACCCTTCGCCCAAGGCGGGCCGAATCCTTCGCCTCCCCAAGGCCCATGTGCGTGGCCATGTTCGTGTCCGTGAGGGTGGGGCCCTCTACCTCGTCCTGTCATATTGGTGAATTCGTTGAATGGTGTCATATCGCAACTCTATCACGATATATCGTTAACTGGCCCACCGCACTCCGTCTTTCTTCTACAATGCAGACGGACGATCTGCATTGTGAGAGGACACGATGAAGCAGAGTGGCGAAGTAAAGGTGAGCGAGCGAGGCCAGATGGCGCTGCCTGCCTCGACCCGTCACCGATGGGGCCTCGATCGAGGCGGGATCATCGGTTGGATAGATCTGGGCGATTCGGTTCTGCTGGTTCCCGGCGGGTTGAGCCAACTGCGCAAGGACATCCTCTCGAACGCCGACTGGGATGCGGCCCGTTCGGGGTTCGGGGACCCGCAGCTCGCCAACCAGTAGACGAGGACGAAGGTCAAGGCGCTGACTCTGCTCGTTGATGATCAAACGCTCTCCGGGTTGCTTCGCGAGGACGCCGACTGGCCTGAAGATCAGGTCTTTACAACGGGACACTGGTATCTCCGTTTGTGCCAGGTGGTCATTCGAGGCACCGGAGGAGCACTGTCTCGGCCCCTGTTATCGCTTCCTCCGTCACGGCGCGAAGCAGCCTTTCGAGCCGTACTCGAGCTGCCCGATCCTGTAGGGATGCTGAGCTGGCGCGAGGTGGCACCAAGAATGGCCAGCCAACTCGACGGTCCGGGGCAAGGATTGAATTTGCTTTCACGGGAGGCGCTGGCGGTTGCCACCTTGCTGCAAGCGCAAGTGATCATGGCGCCGGGAAACGAGAACCACCTGCTCCGAAGTGCTCTCAGGCGGATTGGTCTCGATTGAGACGGCCGAGGTGAAGAGGTCCGATAGCGAATCGGCTGAGGTGTCGTTCGTCAGGGCTCTTTAGGTTGCACCTTTTGTCAATGATTGCCAGCCGCGAGTGGGACTGGCGCGACCATCGGGCAAGCAAGAGAGGGAGGAGCACATGAAGTTCGTACTTACGTACACCGCCCGGTCAGGCGGAAGCGTGGCCGACAACATTGCAGCAGGCGAGGCAGCCCAGAAGCTGTTGTCGAACTGGACGCCGAGCCCCAGCGCAACGATCCGCGAGTGGGTCCAGCGTTGCGATGCCGAGGGCGGCTTCGCGGTGCTCGAGACAGACAATGCTGGCGCGCTCTACAAAGACCTCGAAACGTGGGCACCCTGGCTGTCCTTCCAGGTCCACCCCGTTCTGGACATCATGGAGGCGACTCCGCTCACCGACGAGGCGTTGGCGATCTCCAGATCGGTCGTTTAGAGCGAAGTAGCGCCTCACTGAGCGGCGAACTCAGACGGTCCCCGCTTAGGCACTCGGTTGGGAGTCTGAGCCGCCGCGGTTTCGGGGGTCGCCGACTCGGCGTTCGAGAAAAGGTTCGCCGACACAGCCCGGTTGCACGTTGCTGATCGATGTCGACTGAGATGACGCGTCCAAGGGCCGCTACAGATCCGAATACGAAGGCGCGCAGTATTGCGGACCGAGTGGCCCTCCCCGGTGACTGTGGCGCTCCCCGATCTCGCCAAATGGCCAGCGGAATTTGATCGTGAATCTTGCTCGGTGAAGGTCAGGAAGCGACTGGTTCCGAGAGAATCCATTCGGGTAGTGTGACCGATTGCCGGCAAGAGAAAAGCACTCTCAGCGACCCGAGAGGGATCTAAATTACCGGCAGGCTTGCCGATAGACAGGCTGATGGAGGTACGCAAAATGGGCAGATCATCGAAGGACGACAAGCTCGGCAGGGGGACTTCTTCCCTCAATGACGTGCAGCTTGCGGCCATCGAGAGGCTGCTTTCGACCTCGAGCCCGGTTTATACCAACCCGTCCCGGGCCATCTAAGACCTGGCCGAGTCGGCTCCCGTATGGGAGGTCCGAAGGTGGACGCCGCACGACTTTGAGGCGCTGAGAACATTCCGTTGTGCTACGGCGCGCTCGGGCACGTTCGCGATGCGGGCGCAAAAGGTGCTTCGAGAAGGGGTGGATGCGTTAGGGGTATTGGATGGACTCGACTGCCTGGTAGCCGTCGAAGGCGCGGCGATCATCGGGGTGGTCGTTTTCGAGCCCTGTGACGAGAGGGGCTTTGGGGTCATCCGATCCATCGGAGTGGCAATGTCGAAACAGAACTTTGGTATTGCCACTGACCTCAAGCGTCAGGTGCTCGATAACTGCTCCGCTGCCGGCGCAAGCAAGGTGCTGTCAGAGGTTCACCGGAACAACGTCAAGATGCAGCGCGTCAACGAGAAGCTCGGTATTCCGTCGATTCCGAACCCATTAGATGGCAAGTTTCGCTTCTATTCGGCGTTGCTCATCGCGGAGGACGACGATCCCGAAACGCCGGACGGAGCGGCGAATCCAGATCTCCCTTAGGCGCTCAGTCAGGTGTGGGTCGTGAAGGGACTGGTTTCTCGTTGTCGGGCTGCTGGCGGTCTGTACAATTGTACAACTTGCTGACGCATCTTGTACAATTCCTAGCGTGATCAAGGTGAACGTGAGCGAGGCGCGAGAGAAACTTTCAGAGGTGGTCGACTCAGCTCATTCGGGAGACGTCGTGCTTGAGCGGTACGGACGACCTGCGGCCGTGGTGGTCAGCCCGGAACGATACGCAGAGCTACTCGACGCCTTGGAGGAGGCAGAGGACGTTGCCGCCTTCGATGCCGCGATGGCAGAAGCGGGCGAGAACATTCCCTGGGAGCAGGTCCGCGCGGATCTCGGCTGGGCTTGAGCCGCTATCGGGTAGAGGTTCGTCCGGCTGCCCTACGAGCGCTGCGAAAGCTGCCAGCCGAAGTCAGGCCGAGAATCCAGGGCGCCATCGCCTTGCTGGCAGAGGATCCGCGGCCGCCCGCCTCCAGGCCACTACGCGGACGGCCGGGGTACCGCCAGCGAGTTGGCGACTATCGCATCATCTATGCGATCAACGACGACGTTTTGCTGATA
>CAZCCS010000237.1:0-5312 GCA_964497005.1 uncultured Acidimicrobiaceae bacterium
AGCGTTAGGCGCCACGACGCTCTGCAGGAATCCCGGATCCGCCGCGAGTATGACCTGCGCCACGACGACCTCACCGGGTTGCCCAACCGCTCCGAGTTCTCCAGCCAGCTGTCGAGCGCCCTCGCCAAGAGGCAGCCCTCCGAGCTAATGGCGGTCGTGCTGATGGACCTCGACGGCTTCAAGGAGATCAACGACACCGTCGGCCACGACATCGGTGACGTCGTGCTTCAACAGACCGCCCAGCGCCTGCGCGAAGTCGCCGGCGAAACCAACGTCGTCGCTCGCCTCGGGGGCGACGAATTCGCGCTGCTCCTCCCGAAAGCAGAGAGCATCGACGGCGTTCTGCGCGCGGCTGAGACCGCCCGCGACGCGGTTTCCCGCCCGATCCGCGAGAAGGGACTGGTGCTCGACCTGAGGGCGAGCGTCGGAGTGGCGATCGTCCCTCTCCACCGGGACGACCCGTTGAAGTGCGCCGAGGTCGCCATGTACGAGGCGAAGCGATCCCACGGCGGGATCGTCAGCTACGACCAGGCGATCGACCACAACACCACCCGCAAGCTGCTGCTCGCCACCGAGCTTCGCAGAGCCATGTCTGACGACGAGCTCGAGGTCTACTACCAGCCGGTCGCCGACCTGCGCACCGGAGATATCCGAGGTTTCGAGGCTCTGCTGCGCTGGCGCCACGCGCACTACGGCAGCGTTTCGCCCGCCGAGTTCATCCCTGTCGCCGAGAAGACGGGACTCATCAACGAGCTCACCTGGTGGGTGCTGGGCAGGGCCCTCCGCGAGCTGCGCCGGTGGCAGGACGAAGGCTACGAGTTCAGCATGGCCGTCAACCTTTCGGCCCGCAGCCTGATGGACAAGGATCTCGTCGGCCGGCTCCGCCAGCAGATCGAGGACATCGGTGTACGGCCCCGCAGTGTGCAGCTGGAGATCACCGAGAGCTCGATCATGGTCGACCCGGACCGGTCCGAGCAGGTCCTCCAGGAGCTGGCCGATCTCGGCGTCGAGCTGGCGATCGACGACTACGGCACCGAGTACTCGTCGCTTTCACGGCTGCAGCGGCTCCCCGTCACGACCGTGAAGATCGACCGCTCGTTCGTGATGCACATGTGCGCCAACGACCGCGACGAGAAGATCGTCCGGGCGACGATCTACCTCGCCCACACCCTCGGCCAGAAGGTGATCGCCGAGGGCGTTGAAGACCTCATCACTTGGGAGAGGCTCACCGAGTTGGGCTGCGACGAGGTCCAGGGGTACTACCTCTCGGCGCCCATCCCGGCGGAGCAGTGCCGCCTCTGGGTGAGCAACCGCCAAGCATCCAGGCTCGCCCCGGTGCGCCACCTGCGGCTCGCCGGCGCCTGATCTGATCGCCCAAGGGCCCGCGGAGGCGGAGGCCGGGGCACGGCGCGGCTGAAAGGCGTGAGCGGACTGAGGGCTGGCTAGCCTGGCCCGGTCGGTAGCCGGCGGACATGACTGAGGAGGTCTCGTTTTCGTGGCCAGACAAGTCGCGGCGGAGGTCGTTGTACTCGGCATGGGCCCCGGAGGGGAGGCGCTGGCCAACCGGCTGGCGGACGCCGGGATCGATGTGGTTGGCATCGACGAAAGGCTCGTGGGCGGCGAGTGTCCCTACTGGGGCTGCATTCCTTCAAAGATGATGATCCGCGCGGCGAACCTTCTCGCCGAAGGCAGGCGCATCCCGGGCATGGCCGGCGAGTCGGTGGTGAAGCCGAGTTGGGAGCCGGTCGCCAAACGGGTGCGGGAGGCGACCGACGACTGGCACGACCGTTCCGCGGTGGAGCGCTTCGAGTCGAAGGGCGGTCGCTTTCTCCGCGGCCACGCGCGGCTCCAGAGCCCGAACCGAGTGGTGATCGACGATGGGACAGAGGTGGAGGCGTCGACCGGAGTAGTCATCAACTGCGGCACCTCCGCGGCGATCCCTCCCGTCGAGGGGCTCGGCGAGACGGGCTACTGGACCAACCGAAGTGCCATCGAGACCAACGAGCTGCCTGGCGAACTGGTGGTGCTGGGTGGCGGCGCGATCGGGTTGGAGCTCGCGCAAATGTTCCGCCGTTTCGGATCCCAGGTCACCGTCGTGGAGTCCGACGGCAGGTTGCTCGCGGTTGAAGAGCCGGAATCGTCAAGGCTCATCGGCGAAGTGTTCGAGAGGGAGGGGATCGTCGTACGGCTCGGCGTCCGAGCGAAGAGAGCCGATCGCCGCGACGGCAAAGTCGTCCTGCACCTCGACGACGGTTCCGAGGCGATCGGCGACCGGCTGCTCGTTGCAACCGGGAGGCGCGTCGATCTCGAGGCTCTCAACCTCTCCTGCATCGGGGTGGACGAGGAAGCCCGCTCCATCGACACTGACGACCGCATGCGTGTCGTGCCCGGAGTGTGGGCGATCGGGGACGTCACGGGCAAGGGAGCGTTCACCCATATGTCGATGTACCAGGCCGGAATCGCCGGCGACGACATCCTTTCCCTCACCGGACGGACCGACTCGGAGAACCGGGCGAGGCGGGCGGACTACCGGGCGGTTCCCCGGGTCACTTTCACCGATCCAGAAATCGGATCGGTCGGGTTGAGCGCGGAAGCAGCGAAAAAAGAGGGGCGGCGGGTCCGGGTGGGCTCGTCGCCCGTTCCCGAATCAGCGCGGGGCTGGATCTACGGTCCCGGCAACGACGGGTTCATCAAGGTCATCCAGGACGCCGACTCGGGACTGCTGGTCGGCGCCACGTCGGCGGGACCGGTCGGCGGCGAGGTGCTCGCCATGCTCACCCTGGCCGTCCACGCCGAGATCCCGGTGGATTCGCTGCGGTCGATGATCTACGCCTATCCCACGTTCCACCGCGCGTTGGAGCCGGCGCTCGACGAGTTGGCCAAGGCCGGCGACGCCTGAGGGCCAGGGCGTTAGGGCGCTCGACACTTTTGTAACAGGCGGCCGGCGGGGATCTCAGATCCTGTGACAAAGATGTCGCCATAGCGCGATTTCGTCACAAGATCGTAAGCGGCCCGAGACTCACTGTTACAAAAGTGTCGAGAGCCGGCGGGGCGGGCGCCGACGCCGGCGCCGGCGCGTGCCCCTGGCGTTCCGGCGAGGCCGGCGCCTACCGAGTCGAAAGGGCGAGAGAAGCGGCGGTAACGACGTCGTGGACAGCGCCGGCGAGTTGCGCCCTCAGGTCTGGATCCAGGAGCGAAGCCGCGGAGCGGCTCGGCATGGTCACGCGGAGGACTCCGGGCTCGTCGAACACGACCTTCGGGTGGGCCTTGGCGAACACCGCCCGCATGGGGGCGTTGTCCTCCAGAACGTGGGCGACGAGCTCTTCGATGCCGCCTTCGACCGCGGCGACCCCGACCGCCCCGAGCAGGAGGGTGCCGAGCCCTCTCCCGTGGTAGCCCTCCGACGTGCCGAAGGCGACCTCGGCCGACGGCGCTCCGGGCGCTCGCACGAAGCGCGCGGTCGCCAGGCCCTTCTGCAGGTCGCCGGCGTCGACCGCGATCCAGGCGAAGTGGTCGACGTAGTCGATATCCACGAGGTAGTCGATCATCGCCTGGGTCGGCGGATGCGGGGTGAAGAACCGCCGGCGCAGAGAATCATCCGACAGGCGGTGCACCTCGGCCGCGAACCCGACTCTGTCAGCGGCTAACAGCGGCCTGATCAGCACCGGCGTCCCATCCTTCAAACGGGCCGGCACCGGTCGAAGGTCGCGGGCAAGCCTCGCGCTGGCCAACCGGCGGACGCGCTCGTAGACCGATGGGATGTGCAAGAGCAGCTCGAGAGCCTCCCGGTCGCCGACCGCCAGCTTCACCGTCTCGAGCGCGGTCAGGGTGGCCGTGCGCGGCTGATGGCGCAGCACGGCCAGTTCCCCGAGGATCGAACCCCGCCCCACTTCGTCGAGGGTCTGGTCGCCGGCCGGCGACTTTCGGGTGACCGACACCCTGCCGTCGAGCACCAGGCCGAACGTCTCGCCCGGCTCGCCTTCTGAAGCGAGCACCTCGCCGGCGATGGCGTTCCTGCACCACATCCGCTCGGCGACGGCGTCCAGCTCGGCCGCTGACGCTCCCTCGAGCAGCGGCAAACTCGCCAGGTCCTTCCCGTCGATTTTGCCTGTCATCCCTTGGCCGAAGCGTACGCCCGCGGGACCGGGCGGCACCCGACTGATCAGGCGGCTGGCCCGGTCCCCAAGGAAACGCTCGCCTGGTGCGACTGACCGGAGGGATCCACCCAGCCGACGGAGACCTTGTCGCCCGGGTGGTACTGGCCGATCAGGGCGGTGAGGGTGTTCGGGTTGTCGACAGGCTTTCCTGCGAGGGTGACGATCGTGTCGCCGCTTTGCAGCCCAGCCTGGGAGGCGGGTCCGCCGCTAACCACGCCGCTGAGGGTCGCTCCCGAAGCGCTGGCGGATGTGTCGACGAGTACGCCGAGGAACGCGGTCGAGCCGATGTGCACCGTCGCGCTTGGCTGACCGTCGCGGATCTGGGTGGCGATGGTCTGGGCCTGGTTGATCGGGATGGCGAAGCCCTGGTTACCCTGGGTCTGGAACGAGAAGCCGGCCGAGGCTGCGGTATCGATGCCGATGACCTGGCCCTTGCTGTTCGCCAACGCCCCGCCCGAGTCGCCCGGCTGGATATTGGAGTTGGTCTGGATGAGGCCGGTCAGCTGCTCGGTGGTTCCGTTGCTGTCGTCGTTGGCGGTTATGGACTGGTTGAGTGCTGTGACGTTTCCTGGCGCGCTGCTCGGGGTCCCGCCCACACCGCCTGCATTGCCGATGCCGACTACGAAGTCACCGACGCTGACTTTGTCCGAATTGGCGAGCTGGGCGGTTTGAAGGCCGGACGCGGCGCGCAGCTTCAGCACCGCGACGTCATGGGTGCGGTCGTAGCCGACGACGTCAGCGGTGTAGGTCTTGCCGTTGCCGATGTCGATGGCCGAGATAGAGGTGGCCCCGGAGATCACGTGGTTGTTGGTAAGGACGGTCCCGTCCGGTGTGAGCACGATGCCCGTGCCGGCCGCCTGGCCGTGTTGGTAGCTGAGCGACGTGTTGATGTCGACCAGCGCCGGCGCGACCTTGGAGACGATGGCTGACGTGTTGCCGGTCGATCCGCCCGACCCCGAGTTGCCGGAGTTCCCGGAGTTCCCGGAGTTCCCCGAGTTGCCGCCGAAGGGGTTGAACGCCGGGCCGGATGCGCTCCCGTTCGAGGGGGTTGTCGTTGATTTCCAGACCCCGTGCCCGATGCCCAGGCCGACGAGGATGGCTGCGACGAGCAGAAGGGCGATGACGGTCCCAGGTAGCGTCCTCGGCGGCCGAGGC
>CAZCCS010000238.1:0-5282 GCA_964497005.1 uncultured Acidimicrobiaceae bacterium
CCTGCCCCGTCTTGAAGGGTTAAACCGGCCCGCGGGCCCCGCCGCGCCGCCGCCGGCGCCGCTCCGCCGCCGCTCGGCCCCTCGCCCCCGCCCGGCCCGGCTCACCGCCCCGGCAGCAGTTTCGTAACAGGGGCATCGCGGTCAACTGAAATCGCGTGACGAAAATGTCGCTATAGCGCGATTTCGTCACGCGATCGCCGGCGACGGAATTCGCCCTGTTACAAAGTTGTCGTCGGCTGACCCTGGGGACTCGAAACGCGGTCGAGGCGCATGGAGCGCCGGCCCCTCCCGGGCCGACGTGGTGCGATATGACACCATTGCCGGCGGTGCAAGGGCATTGCCAGGAGTGGTTCGAGTCGAGGATCCCGGCCCATTGGGGTGCGAAGGGCTTCGAGGTCGCGATGGATCAGGACGAGATCCTGGTCATTGTCGACCTGGGCGAGGACCAAGCCGACCTCAAGTCCCTGCGGATGTTCCGGGAGAAGACCCGCGACGAGCGGGTGGCGATCGCAGCAGAAGCCGAACACCACTTCTCGACCAAGGTGTCTTGGGGTGCCAGGGCGGGGGACCTGGTGGTCACGTTCACGACCTTTTCGGTTCCGGTCATGACCCGGCTCAGGATGTCCGAAAGACAGGTGCTCGACACGCTGATCAACGCCGGCGTCGCGCGCAGCCGGAGCGACGCTCTCGCCTGGTGCGTTCGCCTGGTCGGGGAGAACGAAAAAGAGTGGATCGAAGCGCTTCGCTCGGCTTTCGAGGCGGTCGCCAAGGAGCGCGAGCGCGGCCCGTTGAGCCGGCGCCGCGAGGAAGAGTGACCGGCTAAGGGACCGCTGGTTCTGGGGGCGGTTAGTTCTGGGCCGCGGCCAGTTGGTCGAGCGCCTGGGTCAACGTGTTCCACGACAACGTGGCGCACTTGATCCGCACCGGGAACTTGACCACGCCCTGAAGCGCTTCGAGGTCCCCGAGCGACACCTCCGGCTCCGCCGGCCCCGTTCCCGTTTCCCCCTCAGCGTCGGCCGGCGAAAGGCTCTCAGCCTCGTCCGCACCGTCACCGTCGAGGCGTTGCTCGTGGATCGACATCATCGCCTTGAACTTGCGAATGATGGCCCGCGCCTCCGCCAGGCTCTTGCCTTTCACTGCTGTCGACATCATCGATGCCGACGACTGGCTTATCGAGCATCCCTGCCCGGTCAACTTGATGTCCGCGAGACGGTCTCCGTCGACCTGGATGTAAAGGGTTATCTCATCGCCGCACAACGGGTTGAACCCGGTTTCGGCGTGCGCCGGCGGGGCGGGCAGCTCCCCGCGGTTCCGGGGGTTCCGGTAGTGATCGAGGATGATCTCTCGATAGAGGTCTTCAAGACCGGGCATCGTTGCGGGGCTCCTGGCTCCTCGGGGGTTTCTCGGACGACGTCAACTTTTTTCCTAACCGACTAACCGACCAACCAACTGACCAACTGACCAACTAACTGATTAACCGAACAAACGATCGGCGGCGCCCAGAGCTTCCACCAGTTCGTCGACGTCGGCCTCGTCGTTGTACACGGAAAACGACGCCCTTGCCGTCGCCCCCACGCCCAGCCTCCTCATCAACGGCTTCGCGCAGTGGTGTCCCGCCCGCACGCATACGCCGGCCTCGTCGAGGACTTGCGATAGGTCGTGGGGATGGACGTCGTTGTAGTTGAAGGAGATTACGCCGCCGCGCCGGTCCGGATCCGGGGGCCCGTAGATGACCAGGCCCGGATAGCGCTCTCTCAACGCGGTGAGCGCGTATGCGGTCAGGGACCTCTCGTGCTCGCGCACCGCGTCCATGCCCAGCGCTTTCAGATAGTCGATCGCCGCTGCCAAGCCGACGGCTTCGGCGATCGGCGGCGTTCCTGCTTCGAACTTCCACGGGACCTCGTTCGGCGTGAAGCCGTCCAAGCGAACGTCCCGGATCATCTCGCCCCCGCCGAGGAACGGTGGCATCGCTTCGAGCAATTCCGCCCGTGCCCAGATCGCACCGATCCCGGTGGGCCCCAGCATTTTGTGGCCGGTGAGACCGAAGAAGTCCACGTCCATAGCCCGCACGTCGGTCGTCATGTGAGGCGCTTGCTGCGCGCCGTCGACGAGAATCAAAGCGCCGGCTGCGTGCGCCGCGTCCGCCAACGGACGGATGGGGTTGATCGTCCCGAGCACGTTCGACATGGCGGTGACCCCGAGCAGCTTTGCGCCGTCCAGCGTCCGATCCAGGTCGGTCAAGTCGAGTTCGCCTTCATCGGTGAGAGGCAGGTACCGGAGCTCGATACCTCTCTCGGCCTTGAGGCTCAGCCAGGGAACCAGGTTGGCGTGGTGCTCCATCTCGGTGAGCACGACAACGTCGCCGGCCTTCAGGTTCGCCCGCCCCCACGAGTAGGCGACCAGGTTGATCCCCTCGGTGATGTTCTTGGTGAACACCAGCTCGCTGCTCGATCCCGCACCGATGAACTTGGCGACCGAAACCCTTGCCGACTCGTACAAACGGGTGGCTTCCTCGGCGATGGAGTACACGCCGCGGTGGACGTTCGCGTGGGTCGTCTCGTAGTACCTCGACATCGCCTCTATGACCGACGCCGGCTTCTGCGACGACGATGCAGAGTCGAGGTAGACCAGGCGCCGGCCGTGGACCTGGCGTTCGAGGATGGGGAAGTCCTTCTTGATCCGCTCAACGTCTAGCGCCACGCTTCGTATCCCTCCTCCTCGAGGCGGACGGCCAGCTCGGGGCCGCCGCTTTCGACGATCCGCCCGTTGATCAAAAGGTGCACCGCGTCGGGACGAAGCTGGTCGAGTATCCGCTGGTAGTGGGTGACCAGCAGGACACCGAGCTCCGGACGGGCCTCACGCACCGAAGTCACACCTCGGGCCACGACGCCGAGTGCGTCGATGTCGAGCCCGGAGTCGGTCTCGTCGAGCACCGCCAGCTCGGGTTCGAGGATGGCCATCTGCAGGATTTCGTTCCGCTTCTTCTCGCCGCCCGAGAAGCCCTCGTTGAGGTACCTGTCGCCGAACGATGGGTCCATTCCGAGACGCTTCATCCACTCCATGATCGAGACCCGCAGCTCCAGCACCGACAGGTCGGTGCCGCGCCGGGCCGACAGCGCCTGACGGAGGAACTGGGCGACCGGAACACCGGGGATCTCCTCCGGGTACTGGAACGCCAGGAACATCCCCGCCTTGCCGCGCACGTCGGTGGGCCAGTCGGTGACGTCCTCGCCCTTGAACAGGATCCGGCCCCTGGTGATTTGGTAGGCCGGGTTCCCGAGCAGGGAGTTGGCGAAGGTGGACTTACCGGACCCGTTCGGCCCCATCAGCGCATGGATCTCGCCCCGGTCGACCACCAGGTCGACACCGCGCAGGATCTCGGTACCGTCAACGGAGACGTGCAGGTCCTCTACCTCGAACAGCGGGGGGGCCACGCCCCAAGTCTATTACCACTACGGAGATAGGGAAAAATATGGCCGCGGGGTCGGCGCGGCACCCCCTCCAGGGGCAACTAGCCTGCCGCGTGGATGGCCGATCTATGGACATCGCAGGTGAGCGTGTCATTGGGCGGGCCCGGAGATCGGGTGACGTTGGTGGAGGGCTCGGCCTTCGTGATCTGCTCGCCCGGCGGCGAGATGTTTCCTGACGTCGCCCACGGGTTCTTCTTCCGCGACACCCGTTTCCTGAGCCGCTGGTCTCTCCGGATCAACGGCCAGGTCCCCGAGTCGCTCGCCCGCTCGGTGCCGGATCCCTACTCGGCGACGTTCGTGGCTCGCACCCATCCCAAGCCGGGGAGGGCGGACTCGAACCTGATGATCGAGCGCCGGCGCTACGTCGGGCGCGGGATGCGCGAGGACCTCATCATCAGGAACTTCGGTGAGGAGCCCGCGTACTGCGCGGTCGAGCTGATCTACGGTGCCGACTTCGCCGACCTGTTCGCGGTGAAAGAGGGCCGTGCGACCGGCGAAGGGGACACCAAGCCGGAAAACATCGACGGCGAGATCGGGTTCCACCACAAGAACGGCTCCCACCGCCGTTCCGTGCGCATCGCTTTCTCCGAGCCGGCTGAGATCGACGGCCCGAGCGCCCGGTGGGAGGTCATCATCCCGTCGCGGGGCTCATGGGTCCTCTGCGAGCAGTTCACCTGCGGCGTCGACGGCGACGACATCGAACCTCGCTGGTTGTGCGGGCAGCCGATAAGCCGAGCAAAACCTGCCGAGCGCATGGCCGCCTGGCGGCGCAGCGTTCCGGTCGTCGATGCGGATCACGAGGGTCTTCGCACGGTCCTGTACCGCGGCGCCGAGGACCTGGGCGCGCTCCGGATCTTCGACCCTGACTTCCCGGAGCGAACCGTGGTGGCCGCGGGCGCACCGTGGTTCATGACCCTGTTCGGGCGGGACTCGCTCATCACCGCATGGATGGCGTTGCTCGTCGACCCGGAGCTGGCGCTCGGGACCCTCCAGACCCTTGCAAGGTTCCAGGGCACTGAGGTACGGCCGAGCAACGAGGAGGAACCGGGCCGGATCCTGCACGAGATGCGATTTGGGGAGGCGTCGTCGTTGTCCCTCGGCGGGGGGACCATCTATTACGGGACGGCTGACGCGACGCCTCTGTTCGTGATGCTGCTGGGCGAGCTGCGCCGGTGGGGCCTGGCACGCGAGGCGGTCGACGAGTTGTTGCCCCACGCAGACAGGGCGATCGAGTGGATCGAGAAGTTCGGCGATCGCGACGGCGATGGTTACATCGAGTACCAGCGGACATCGGACCGGGGGTTGCAGAACCAGGGCTGGAAGGATTCAGCCGACGCGATCCGCTTCGCCGACGGACGGCTGGCGGATCCTCCGATAGCGCTCGCCGAAGTGCAGGGCTACACCTACGGTGCCTACCTCGCCAGGGCGTTTTTTGCCGCGGAGCAGGGCGACTCGGCCCGGGCAACCGAGCTACGGTCCCGCGCTGCCGAGCTGAAGTCCGCGTTCAACCGGGATTTCTGGCTGGAAGACAAGGGCTGGCTCGCCATGGGTCTGGACAGGGACAAGAAGCCGATCGATGCCCTGGCGTCCAACATGGGCCACTGCCTCTGGACCGGGATCCTCGACGCGGAGAAAGCCGACCTGGTCGCCAAGAAGCTGACCGGGCCCGACATGTTCAGCGGCTGGGGAGTGCGGACCCTCGGCGCCTCCATGGTCGGCTACAACCCCATCAGCTATCACTGCGGCTCCGTGTGGCCGCACGACAACGCCATAGTGGCCGCCGGCCTGATGCGCTACGGCTATGTCCGCGAG
>CAZCCS010000239.1:0-5248 GCA_964497005.1 uncultured Acidimicrobiaceae bacterium
CCTCAGTGGTCACTAGGTATATGTACCCCCCAGGCAGTGCACTGGATCAGGGCTGAGCTGAGGTCGTGGATCCTGCGCTCAGCCGGTCGGTGAGGAGTCCGTCGGACCCGAAAAGTTCCGTCCGCCAGCGCTCCAGCAACGCGCTGGCATCGAAGTCGTCGGGATGGAAGTCGGAACGGTTGTAGTCCCGAATTCGGCGCACGACGGCCATCGACAGGAACGGAGAACTAGGCAGCCTGCCGAGGCTGCCCAGCAGGCGATCCATGTCACGCGCCGATGGATCCAAGGCGGTGGAGTAGATCGTGCCCAGGACCAGGCCGCTGAGGAAGACCCCCGTAATGACGTCCATGGATGCGCGCCGGAGAAGGTTGTTGCCGCTAACGGTCTGATAGATGTCGAAGGCGACGGCCTTGTGCTCGGACTCTTCCAAGGCGTGCCACAACAACAGTTGGCGAACCTCGTCATCATCGAGAAGTCCCTGGGCAGCGGGATGGCTGAGCAACACCTCGGCCAGCGTGGCGGTGTAGTGCTCGAGAGCCGCGGTCACGGCAAGCTGCACGCTGTGGGGAAGCAGCGCCGCGCCCACCCGGTTGAAGAGGATCTCGACCCCCTGATCCACAAGGTCTGGCTTGAACCCAAGTTCAGAAAGACGCCGGTTCAACTGTCGGTGCAGGCGTCCATGCATCGACTCCTGCCCGACGAACTGGGTCATCTGCTTGCGGAGAGTGGGATCTCGTACTTGATCCCGGTAGTTACGCACGGATCTAACGAAGAAGTCTTCGCCGTTGGGGAACATCGCTGACAGCACCGCAACCGCGTGGCTCATCAGCAAGTCCCCGCTGGCAAAGTCACGGTCAATACGACCGGTTGGCAACGGTTCAAGGCGCCGAACGGTGATTTCGGCCGCCGGCGTAGTTCTTGTCTCCCGCTTAGCCACCAACAGCTCGTCCATGCCTGCTCTTATGCCTTCGGCCAGGACGTCGACGTCTGGGGCGTGGTCGTAGTCGCCGGTTATCCCGAAGTTCACTGCGCCGTCGTATGACAAGATCGCCACTCCAACCCGGACCTGCATGCCGATCGGCACGTACGGATAGGCGTGGAGTACCCGGCGTCCAGCGGCGTAGAGCGGGAACTGCGGGCCAGGGATGTTGGTGGTAATCGTGTTGACGTTGCGCTGGGCCGCTTTGCCGAGCAGCCGAATGCCGACGCCACTGACAACCTGGGGTATGAAAGCGGCCAGGTTTGTGAACCACTGAGCGGCTTGCGCCTGGTTCGTCTCCTTGGCCGCATTCATCTGCGACGCGATGAGGTCGAGCCGCTCGACGGGATCGGTGGCCGAGATTGGTAGCTCGGCGAAGACGGCAGAGACTTTGTTCGCCATCGTCCCGTCGCCGACTGCCCGTCCTGTGTCGTCGCGCTCGCGCACCGAAACGGGGACGAGGGTTCGGATCGAGCGGTCAAGCGACTCTCCTCGACTGGCGAGGAGAGCCCGGAACCCGCTGGTGACCGCTGCGAGGACGACGTCATTGAACGCGCCGCCCAATGACGCCCGCACCTTCTTGACGTCCGATACCGCCACCGAGGTTTCGGCCCAGCGCCGATTGGGGCCGATGGGGCCGTTGAGACTTGACGCAGCCATGGGCTTGGCTGTGCGCGCAGCGAGGGAAACGGCACTCTTGAGGCCTTGCACGGGTACAAGGGAAGGTATCGGACGGGCTGCGGCCCGCCCGATCACCCGGGCGGCGCGCAGCCCGCTAGACGTCGCTTGGTCAAAGGTCTGCAACATCACTTGCCCGAAGCTGGGGCTCGGCTGCGGCTCCCAGACCTCATGCGGCGGCGGATCGGGATCCGGCTCGGGATCGAGGATCAAGGTGAGCAACTCAGCGCCGGCGACTCCGTCGACCATGCAATGGTGCACCTTGGCGACAACAGCCCATCGATCCTCTTCGAGCCCGTCGATGATCCATAGCTCCCAAAGTGGCCGACGGCGATCAAGGCGGCGACCCATCAGGTCGCCGACGAGGTCCCGGAGTTGATCTACTCCTCCCGGCTGGCTCACCCCGGCCGGGCGGACGTGATAGTCGAGGTCGAAGTTCTGGTCGTCGACCCAGAGCGGACGGCCAAACTCGAGCGGGACCGGCCGGGCAACCTGACGGTACCGCGGCACCAGACTCAACTTGCCGGCCACCTTGTCCCGCATCTCGGAGAGAGGCGGCGGCGGTCCTTCAACCATCAGCACGGAGCCGATGTGCATCTGGGTGACATCGCTCTCGACGTCGTAAAAACCCGCGTCCATGGCACTCATTCGGTCAACGGTCATGACATCGCTCCCAGCGGTCCGGATTTCTCTACATAACCGCCACGGGGACCCCCAAACTCAACATTCCGGAAAATGACGCTGATCTGGGCGGGCTTGTGAATCACTTCACCAGAAGCAGGTGTCCTGTCAACCACAGGCCAGGCCACGACCATTGCCGAAATAATCATTTAGGAATCTCTCGGTCATACCGAATGGTCGTCTGTGGGCAATTTGTCGGCTCAGGCCCTTCGATCGGAGAGCGAGTGGGTAGGGGGTCGCGAGCTTCGGCGGATCTGGTCGTTCGTGAATCGATGGTCGCGGGCCGCTTTGGCGTGGCTGCCTCGTGGCCAGTCGCTCAGCGAGGATGTGTGGCGGGTCCGTCATCGCACCTTGTCGTACTTGCTGCGGGTGCATGTGGGGATCGTGTTCTTCTTCGCGCTCGCTCGCGGCTACAGCGTCGCCGAGGCGGTGTCATACGCGTCGATCATCGCGGTGTTCGCTTTGTTGTCCGCTTCGGATTCACGTCGGCGGGGTTTCGTGTCGGCCATGAACGCCTTGGGCTTGGTTACTTCGTCGGCAGTGCTGGTGGACCTCAGCGGCGGGGTGATCGAGATGCATTTCCATTTTTTCGTGATTGTTGGCATCTTGACGCTCTACCAGGACTGGTTGCCGTTCCTCTTGGCGATCGGCTTCGTGATCCTGCACCACGGTGTGCTCGGGGTCCTGGACCCCAAAGCTGTCTACGATCACAGCTCAGCGATCAACCATCCTTTCGAGTGGGCTCTGATCCACGGCTTCTTCGTCTTGGCGGCCAGCGTGGCGAGCGTGGTGGCCTGGAAGCTCAATGAAGAACAGGCATTCCGGGACTCGCTGACCCGCCTTCCTAACCGGGCCTTGTTCCAGGATCGGGTGTCGCACGCCTTGGCGCGTGCGGAGCGTCGTCCGGGGGCGTTGGCGGTCCTGTTCATCGACTTGGATGGGTTCAAAGATGTCAACGACAGCCTCGGCCATGGGATTGGGGACCAATTGCTGTGTCTTGTGGCCGAGCGACTCAGAGGCTGCATGCGCCCAGCAGACACCGCGGCCCGCCTCGGCGGTGACGAGTTCGCCGTGCTTCTCGAGGACATCAAGAGCCCTGACGATGCCGCCAAAGTCGCCGACAGGGTGCTCGGCGCGTTGGCCTCCCCGTTCGTGGTGGCCGGTCGCGACACCATGGTGGGGGCGAGCATCGGCATCGCCCTCAATAGCCGCCTCGACGACACCGACAGCCTGCTCCGAAGTGCTGACGTGGCCATGTACTCGGTCAAGAGCAGCGGGCGAGCCCGCTACGACTTTTACGCCACCGAGATGCTCGCCACTGTGGTTGAGCGGGTCGAGGTGGGCCAGCAGCTGCGCCGCGCCACCGACAAGGGCGAGTTCGCTCTGTTCTACCAACCGATGGTGGAAATGGCGACCGGACAGGTGCGGGGGGTGGAGGCTCTGTTGCGCTGGAACCACCCCACTCGTGGACTGCTGGCGCCGGGGGACTTCCTCGACGTTGCCGAAGAAACCGGGACGATCGTCGCGATCGGGGACTGGGTGCTTCGAAGCGCATGCGAACAAGTACGCGCGTGGAACCAACAACGCCCTCACAGCCCGTTGCGAGTGTCAGTAAACCTGTCACCCACCCAGGTTCTCCAACCGGGAATCGTCAACTTGGTAGCCGAAGCCCTCACCGCCAGCGGGCTCGACCCCGCGTTGCTGGTCCTGGAGCTCACCGAAGCGGTGATGGTCCAAGACACCGAGCTGGCGGCGACGCGCCTGCGCCAGCTGAAGGAGCTCGGGGTGTACTTGGCGATCGACGATTTCGGGACCGGGTACTCATCGTTGAGCTATCTGCGCCGGCTGCCCTTCGACATCATCAAGATCGACAAGGGTTTCATCGACGGCGTCACCGGAGGCGCGACCGAATCCGCTCTCACCTCGGCGATTCTCAATCTCGCAGCGACCCTGGAATTGGCCACCGTCGCCGAGGGGGTCGAAGAAGCCTCCCAGGCCGAGGTGTTGCGCCAACTGGGCTGTCGTTTTGCCCAGGGGTACCTCTTCTCGCCGCCCCTTCCTGTCGGCGAGATCGACGCGTTCCTTGCCCACACCATGCAACCCGAGACCGCTCAGGTCCCTCTGCCATGACCCCGGTAGCTGTCGCCGCGACTCAGAATGGGCCCGTCGCCGGGCATCCATGGTGGCACTTCGCGATCGTCGCCGCAGCCGCAGTCTTGACCTTCGCGGTGATCAAGACCGCCGAATGGTGGCGCAACTCCTCCTGGCGGATAGGGCCACCCAGCCTGCCGTCCATCGCTCTGGCGGCGCTCAGCTTGGGTTGCAGCGGACTGCATGCTTGGGTCTGTCCCGAGCATTTCCGGGAATGGGTCGTGTACGGCATCTTCTTCTTGTGCGCGTCCACCCTCCAGGCAACCTGGTCCATTCTGATCCTGGTGCGGCCGAGCGCGACGCTTCTCTTAGCCGGCGTAGCGGGTAATGCCGCTGTGGTGGTCACTTACACGGTCTCAAGAGCCGTCGGCATCCCGTTCGGGCCCGATGCTTTCCACCCCGAAACCGTCAACGCCATTGGCCTCGCCGCTACGACGTGCGAGCTTGCGGCCGAAGCTCTCGCCGCCTATCTCTTGATCCGTCGAGATCCTCGACGAGCCCTCGCTGTCGCCGCCGCGGCCTGAACGGGAAGCGCTCCACCAGCCCCGGGGCCGGATTCGGGTTTGGGCGACCCATTGGCCCATAAACGCCGCGATCCGACGCCCAAAGACAAGTTTGGAGCCCAAACTAAAAAGCCACGCGGACGGACGACCGGCCCGTCTAGACCGTGCGAAGGGCTTCGGTCGGTGAGAGGCGGGCAGCCCGCATGGATGGGTAAAGGCCGGCGATGGCGCCGATGATTAGAGCGGCGCCGACGCC
>CAZCCS010000240.1:0-5229 GCA_964497005.1 uncultured Acidimicrobiaceae bacterium
GCCGAGGTTGACGCCATCGCCTGCTTTCTGAGGGACACGCCCTCCTCGGAGGATTCCATCCTCGACCGCCTGACCTGCCTCGCTGCGGAACTCCTGGAAGTGCCGGTTGCGGTTTTGACCCTCGTCGAGGCGGACCGTCAGTTCTTCGCCAGCTCGCATGGGCTCCCCGAGCCTCTCCGCTCGACACGCCAAACGCCGCTCGAGTACTCGCTGTGCCAGCACGTCGTCGCGGAGGGCGCGCCGGTGATCGTCTCCGACGCGCTGCGCGACGTTCGAGTGTCGCGAAACCGGGCGGTCCTGGAGTTCGGTGTGCGCGCCTACGTCGGCATGCCGATCTTCAGCCTGACCCACCGGACTCTCGGAGCTCTCTCGGTTCTGGACTACGTTCCGCGGGACTGGACCCACGACAAGCTTGCGTTGCTGGCGGATCTCGCCGGTGCGGCGTCCCACGAACTCGGTCTCGGCCAGCCTTTAGAAGGACCCTAGAAAAAAAGGCGTTCCTCGGCGCGGGCCGGCGCCTCCTAGCATGAGACCCATGCCTGTTGCGGTCCCGATCGAAGCAACCGCCGACCAGCTGGCCCAGGTCAAGTACAACTCCGACGGCCTGGTGCCCGTCATCGTTCAGGAGCACGGTACTGGCGTCGTGCTGATGATGGCGTGGATGAACGCCGGCACCCTGGAGGAGAGCCTGACGACGGGGAGAACGGTGTTCTGGTCGAGGAGCCGGCAGGAGCGGTGGCGCAAGGGCGACAGCAGCGGCGACCGGCAGTGGATCCGCGAGGCTTACTACGACTGTGACGGCGACACGCTCCTTTTCGTGGTGGAGCAGGAGGGCGCCGGCGCCTGCCACACCGGGGAGCACAGCTGTTTCTACAGGCCGTTCGGGCCGGCCGGCGCTGTAAGCGGGAACGGGGGCGGTTCTCCCGGAGCAGCCGAAGCGGGCAGTGGCTAGCGGGATTTCGCGCGACGAGTTCGCTTCCCTCGCCCGTGACTACACCGTCGTGCCGGTGTGGCGGGAGCTCCTCGCCGACCTGACCACGCCCGTCGCGGCGTTCTCGCGTATCGCCGGCGAAGGCTCCGGCGACCGGGCGTTCCTCCTGGAATCGGTGGAGCATGCGGGCCCGTGGGGTCGTTGGTCGTTCGTCGGCCGTCACCCGTCAGCGACGCTCGTGTGCCGAAACGGACGGATCGACGTCGAGGGAAGAATCCCGGCGGAAGTCCCGCTCGACCGAGGGATCCTGGCCGCGGTGGAGGCGCTCCTCGACCGGTACCGGTCGCCCGTGATCGAGGCTCTCCCTCCGCTCCACGGCGGCATCGTCGGCTACCTCGGCTACGACATCGTCAGGGAGGTCGAGCACCTGCCCGACGTTCCTCCCGACGAGGGCGGGTACCCGGATGCGATCCTGTCGGTTGTCGGCCAGGTCGCCGCGTACGACTACTGGCGCCAAAGGGTGACCCTCATCGACGCCGTTCCCATACCGCCGGCGGCCGCGGATAACCGTCCGCTCTGTGACGACCTGTACGACGCGGCGGTCGCACGCCTCGACGATCTCGCCGCAGAGGGCGCCCGTCCGCTCGACGAGCCGCTGGTCGTGCCGCCCGAGCGAGACGACGAGCTGCCCCCGTTCCACCGGCGTACGTCGCCAGAGATGTTCGCCGCCGCAGTCGACGTCGCCAAGGAGCACATCCTCGCTGGCGACATCTTCCAGGTCGTGCTCTCGCAGCGTTTCGAGCTCGAACTCGGTGCCGAGCCCTTCGACCTCTACCGGGCGCTACGGCAGGTGAACCCGAGTCCTTACATGTACTTTCTGCGGCACCCGGAGATTTGTGTTGTCGGGTCGTCGCCGGAGCCGATGGTCCAGTTGATGGGCGGCAAGGTCATCTCCCGCCCGATCGCGGGAACCCGCCGGCGGGGGCGTACCGACGAGCACGACCGCAAGATGGCGGCGGAGCTCGTGGAGCATCCGAAGGAGCGCGCCGAGCACGTCATGCTCGTGGACCTCGCCCGCAACGACGTTGGTCGGGTCGTGGACTTCGGATCCGAGAAGGTCGACGAGCTGATGACTCTCGAGCGGTACAGCCATGTCATGCACCTGACCTCACAGGTGTCGGGTCGCCTACGCGCCGGTCTCGGACCGATCGACGTGCTCCGCGCGACGTTGCCCGCGGGGACCGTGACAGGTGCCCCCAAGGTTCGGGCAATGCAGATAATCGATGCGCTGGAGCCCGCAAAACGGGGCCCCTATGCGGGTGTCATCGGGTACTTCGACTTCTCGGGCAACCTCGACACGGCGATCGCGATACGGACCATGCTCGTCGGGCCCAACGGCATCGCGAGTGTTCAGGCCGGCGCAGGGATCGTCGCCGACAGCGATCCTGCTGACGAGGATCTGGAGTGCCGGAACAAGGCTGCCGCGCTCCTCGCCGCCGTTCCCGGGGCGCGACGGATGACGGCCGCGCGTGCGCCGCGGGCCGCCCGCCCTGAGGAGCTCACCGGTGCCTGACCGTTATGCCGTCTGGCTCGATCGCGACGTGGTTACCGCTTCGGGCCCCGAAGCCACGGACTTTCTGTAAGGCCAGATGAGCCAGGATCTGGTCGGGATCGCTCAGCACGAAAGCGCCTGGTCTTTTGTCCTGAGTCCTCAAGGAAAAATCGACGCCCTGGCGCGTGTCGCCCGCCTCGGCAGCGACGACTGGCTGCTCGACACGGACCAAGGATGGGGCGACGCGCTAGCCGAGCGCCTCAACCGCTTCAAGCTGCGAACGAAGGTCTCCATAGAGAAAGTGCCCTGGAAGTCACTCGGTCTCCGCGGTGGCGGGGCGGACCTCGCGGTGGTCGAGGGCGCCGTCGCTGTCGTTCAAGCGTGGCCGCGGGTCGACGGCGTCGACTTCATCGGACCGGAGCTTTTGGTGCCCGAAGGCTGGAACGTGATCGAGGGTTCGGACGAGGATGCCGCCCGGATTTTGTCCGGGATGCCAAGGATGGGCGCCGAGCTCGATGACCGAACCATCCCCGGCGAAACCGGCATCGTTCCCCTCGCGGTCAGCTTCACCAAGGGCTGCTACACCGGACAGGAGCTTGTCGCACGCGTCGACTCGAGAGGCGGCAACGTTCCCCGTCGGCTCCGACTGATGCGCCTGACAGCGCCCCTATTACCCGGCACCGAGCTGATGCTCGAAGGGGGCGGTGTTGCCGGGACGATCACCAGCGTGGCGCCCGATCCCAGCGGCGGCTGGGTCGCACTCGGCTACACGAAACGAGGAGTCGAGGTCCCGGTAACTCTGGTCGCAACCAGGGACGCGGAGCCGGTCGAAGTTGCGGTCGAGGAGCTCCCCGTTTGATTCCGGTTCGTCGGGCGGTTTTCCGCTTTGGGCTTCTGGTCGGAGTCGGCGCTCTCGCCGCAGGATGCGGCGGTGTCGAGAGCCTCTCTTTCCGCAACCCGCCGGCGACGACCGCCCGTCCCGCGGTGTCGCCCTTGACGCTTCCGGGAAATCTCAATCTGGTGCAGCAACCGGTCGTTCCCGGGATCACCACCACGACCCTTCCTGCTATCGGTCCGGGCAACGCGTCGATCACCGGGTCGGTGTTCGGTCCCGGCGGCCCCGTTCCAGGCGCGAGTGTCGAAGCCGACCGGTTGGTGGGCGACCAGGTTGCGACCGCCTCCGCGACCACCGGAGCCGACGGGAGCTTCACCATCGCCAACATCCTCGGCGGGCGCTACCGGATCCGTGCATGGCACGGACCCAACCTGGGGATGACCGCTCCCCAGATCTTTTTCCTCGACACAGGGCAACCTCACGGGGTCACCTTGCAGTTGACCGCTTTCAATGGGCCTGACATCGCCACGTCGGTCAACCCGGGCGTGCTTCAAGTGGGCCAGATCGCCAACCTGCTCGTTCAGGTCACCAACCCGACCGTTGGCAACGACGGCATCGTGAGGGATCAGCCGCTTGTAGGCGCCGCGGTGAGCCTCACCAACGGTCCGGAGTGGACGGTCTACAACGGCAACCCGCAAACCACTGGAACCAACGGCAGAGTCATCTTCCAGATCAGTTGCTCGCAGGCGGGCGACAACCCGTTGAGCGTTTCGGTGGGTTCCGCGCCGCCGCAACCGGTCGCGACCCCGGCGTGTGTCCAGCCAGCCCCGCCCACGACTGCTTGCACCACGACGACAACGCCACCCGGCCAGCCCGCAGACACGAGCACCACCCAGCCTCAGTCCGGGTGCTGAGACGGCCGGCGTGGGGTTGGGCCCCGTCCGGTCTGTGTGAGAGACGGCCGGCGTGGGGTTGGGCCCCCACGCTTCGGAGGAGACCGGGGTTGGGGCCCCGGTCGGGTCTGTGTGACAGGGGTAGGCTCGTCGCCTTATGGCCACGTATCTCGACCGGATCCTGGCGGCGCACCGCGCCCGCGCGGTCGCGGACCGGAGGGATACGGCGGACCTGTACGAGCAGGCCAGAAACGCCGGCGCCGCCCGCCCCTTTGCCGCCAAGTTGCGCACGGGCGATCGAGTTTCGGTAATCGCCGAGGTCAAGAGAGCTAGCCCTAGCAAGGGTCCGCTGGCTCCTGACCTGGACCCGGCGGCGTTGGCGTCCGCTTACGAGCGGGGCGGCGCTGCTGCGGTGTCGGTGTTGACCGACCGCGAGTTCTTTTCGGGGTCGCCGGAGGACCTTCGCCTAGCTCGAGCGGCAGTCGAACTGCCCGTCTTGCGCAAGGATTTCACGGTCGCCGCGTCCGACGTTCTGGACGCACGGATCATGGGTGCCGACGCCGTGTTGCTGATAGCTGCGGCGCTCTCCTCCTCCGAGCTGGCCGAGTTTCTCGCAGTCGCCAGGTCGGTCGGGTTTGACGCGCTCGTCGAGGTGCACGACGAGCAGGAAGCGGGACTGGCGATGGAGGCGGGAGCGACGATGGTTGGTGTCAACCAGCGAGACCTGGTGACCTTCGAGGTGGACACGCGGCGCGCCGTGCGCGTCGCCAGCGTTTTGCCACCTGGCGTTGTCCGCGTTGCCGAGTCGGGGATCACGAGCGCTGAGGACGTGAAGCAACTCGCCGACGCAGGCTTCGACGCGGTTCTGGTCGGCGAGTCGCTTGTGCGCTCCGCCGATCCGGAGGAGGCCGTCCGCGCGCTTTGCTCGCCGGCGAAGGTCGCGCCCTGATGTTCGTGAAGGTCTGCGCGACTACTTCAGAGGAGGACGCCCTGTTGGCGGTGGCGATGGGTGCGGATG
>CAZCCS010000241.1:0-5229 GCA_964497005.1 uncultured Acidimicrobiaceae bacterium
TCAGGCAAAGGAAAACGATGTCGCGGCCGCGGGCCTCGGGGCGCCGGCGGCACATCCCCGAAACGCAGCTCATCGTCAGGCCTGCGACCCGCAGCTTCACCGGCGTCCAACGCGGCCTGGGCTTCGTCGGCCCGGATGATACGAACACCCTCGGCCGGACGGCGCTCTGACCAGTCTCGCCTGTCTTTGCGCTCGCTCACGGCATTCCTCCTAAACACGTCTCACGCTCCGCCGATCCGAATCCTGGGGATCAGACGACCAAAAGCTCTTCCTCTTTGTTGTGCAGTACGCGATCGATCTCGGAAACGAACTCGTGGGTCACCTTCTCGAGCTCCTTTTCCGCTCTGTCGAGCTCATCGGTAGAGATCTCGCCGTCCTTCTCAAATGCCTCGAGATCCTTGCGGGCCGACCGGCGGAGATTCCGCACGGACACCCGCCCTTCTTCAGCCTTCTGGTGGGCGACCTTGACGAAGGCCTTGCGCCGTTCCTCGGTCAGTGGGGGGAAACTGAGCCTAATGACGGCGCCGTCGTTGCCCGGGTTCACCCCCAGATCTGAGTTCTGGATGGCTTTCTCGATCGCCTTGAGCGACCCCTTGTCGTACGGCGTTATGACCATGAGCTTCGCTTCGGGTACCTGGATCCCGGCGAGCTGCTGAAGGGGGACCTCGGAGCCGTAGTAGTCCACCCTCAGTTTCTCGACCAGCGCCGGCGCCGCCCGGCCGGTACGGATCGTCGCAAACTCGCTGCGGGTGTGCTCGACCGCCTTCACCATCTTGTCCCGGACATCCTCGAGCACCGCGTCGACATAGCTGTCGTCCATCAGCGGATCAGCGTACCGATCTGGTCCCCCACCAGGGCGCGACGCAGGTTTCCGGGCTCCATGATGGAGAAGACGAGGATGGGCAGGTCGTTTTCCTTGCAGAGGGTGATCGCGGTGAGGTCCATCGCCCGAAGCTGCTTGGCGAGAACCTCGTCGAAGGTGACCTCCGGGAGCAGATTGGCATGGGGGTTGGTTCTCGGGTCGTCGTCGTAGACACCGTCAGCTCCGCCGTGAGTCCCCTTGAGCAGAACGCCGGCGTCGATCTCGACCGCTCTGAGCGCACCTGCGGTGTCGGTCGTGAAGAAAGGATTGCCGGTGCCGGCCGCAAAGACGACCACCCGGCCCTTCTCGAGGTGCCTGATCGCGCGGAGCCTGATGTAGGGCTCGGCGATCTGCGACATGCCGATGGCAGTCTGCACCCGGGTCGGCTGGCCCAGGCGCTCCAGGGCGTCCTGTAGGGCGAGCGCGTTGATGACCGTGGCCAGCATGCCCATGTAGTCGGCGGTGGCGCGATCCATCCCCGAGGCCGATCCTGTCGCGCCCCGCCAGATGTTGCCTCCGCCGACGACCACGGCGATTTGGGTGCCGGTCTCAGCGCCTACCTCGCCGATCTCCTTGGCGATCCTCTCCACGACCGTCCCGTCGATCGTCTCGTCGGCGGAGTCGCTGGCGAAGGCCTCGCCCGAGATCTTGAGAACTACCCGCTTCCACGGCGGCGGTTGGTTCATTGGAGAATCAAGCGTAGTGCGAGGCAGTTCGGGGCGGGCGACAGTCAAGACTCCTGGACTGAGGCTTGCTCGGGCCTGATGGGGTGGTGGAAGTAACGCGTTCTCGGTGTGTCAGAACGCGATAAACCGCGCTCGTACACACCGAGAAACTCCCTTGGATCAGGAAAACGTGCAGGAAACTGGCGTCAGCCGCCGATGACGGCCTGGGCGAACCGGACCACCTTGGCGGAACCGAGCACCTGGGCGACGGTCTGCTTGTCGTCGCGTGCGAACGGCTGCTCGACCAGCACGCCGCCGGGCACCCGCTTGAACCATCCGTCCAAACGGCCCTCCACGATCTTGGGCACCGCCTGCTCGGGCTTTCCCTCGTTCCGGGTCTGCGCCTCGAGAGCAGCACGCTCGCTCGCCACCTCCTCCTCCGGGACCTCGTCGCGCGTCAGGTAGGCGGGCCGACCGAAGGCAATGTGAACGGCTACGTCGTGGGCAAGCTCGGCCGTGCCGCCAGCAAGCTCGACGATGACGGCGTTCACGCCCCGTCCGTTCTGGATGTGAAGGTAGGTATCGAGGATGTTGCCGTCGGCGGCTTCGAAGCGCACGATCCGCCCGATCTCGATGTTTTCCTTCAGGGTCAGCTTGAGGTCGTCGATGGCGTCTCCGTAGCTCTCGACGGCGGTTTCGCCGTTAGCCGCCACGTCTTTTGCGAGCTTGTTGACCAGGCTCACGAACTGCGGTGACTTGGCGACGAAGTCGGTCTCCGACTTCAGCTCGACCAGCGAGGCTGCGTTGCCGGAGTTAGCCACTGCGACAGCACCCTCGACGTTTTCGCGATCGGACCTCTCGGCGGCCTTGCCGAGCCCCCGCTCTCGAAGCCAAGACGCGGCGGCTTGAAAGTCCCCATCTGCCTCCGTCAGGGCCTTCTTCGCGTCCATCATCCCCGCGCCGGTCGCGTCGCGAAGGGCCTTCACGTCTTTGGCGGAGAACTCTGCCATGGTTTGTCTCACTACTCCTCGGTGCTAACTGTCTCGGCTGAACTATCAGCCTGAGGTGTTGCGGTCTGGGCGGCTGCGGGTTCGGACGGGTCTTCCTCATCGACCCCCGCAGGCGGGGTTGGGGTTGATTCGGGTGCTGCGGCGTCGGCGACGGCGGCTGCGGCGAGCGCCTGTCCTTCTCCTGGTGACAACTCGGACTCCACCGTTGCGTTCAGCGTCGGTACTTCATCGCCCGTTGTCGTTTCGGACCTTGATTCGGCGAGGCGAGCTTCGCGTTCCGCCTGAGCGACAGCGGCTTGCCGTCTCGCCTCTCGCTGCTGCTCGGCCCGACGCGCTTCCTCCTCGGGGTCCAGCACGGCCGGACCCGCCGCCTCGACGCCGCTTCGGGCCGCCCGGCGGGAGGCGATGAAACGACCCTCCTCGACCGCGTCGGCGATGATCCGGCACATGAGCGTCCCCGCGCGGATGGCGTCGTCATTGCCGGGAATCACGTAATCGATCACATCCGGGTCGCAGTTGGTGTCGACCACGGCGACGATCGGGATGTTGAGCTTGTTGGCCTCGGTGACGGCGATGTGTTCCTTCTTCGTGTCGATTATGAACACGGCCTCCGGCAGGCGGGACATCCCGCGGATCCCTCCGAGGTTGCGCTGCAGCTTGTCCAGCTCACGGCCGAGGATCAGGGCTTCCTTCTTGGGCATCGCCTCGAAGTCGCCGGCGGCCTTCATACGCTCGTATTCCTGCATCTTCTTCACCCGCCCGGCGATGGTGGAGAAGTTGGTGAGCATGCCGCCGAGCCAGCGCTCGTTGATGTAGGGCATCCCGCATTGGGCGGCGTAACGCGCGATCGGATCCTGTGTCTGCTTCTTGGTTCCGACGAACAGGATCGTTCCGTTGTCCGCGATCAGATCGCGCACGAACGAGTATGCGACATCGATCCGTTCAAGCGTCTGCTTGAGGTCGATGATGTAGATGCCGTTGCGCTCTCCGAAAATGAATCGCTTCATCTTCGGGTTCCAACGGCGAGTCTGGTGCCCGAAGTGAACTCCGGCCTCCAGAAGCTGTCTCATCGTGACGACGGCCATGGTTGATTCCTCCCATCGGTTGGTCTCTTCGGCCCGGTGCGCGCGCCGCAACTTCAGCTGCGGTGACCGTGGGTGCACCGGGGGGTTGTGTTGGTGTCCCGCCTGTTCGGGACGGCTTACCAGGGTAGCGCGTGGACCGGCGTGTCGTTACATGACTTGAGCGCCCACTCCAACCGGGTCGCTGCCCCCTTCGCTACCGCCGCAAAGCGAGCCGCCCCGACGGCGGGGGCGTCGGGGCTAGCCGGCCGCACGGGGGGCGCCTGCCGACGCCGGCCACAGCCCCTACCGGTCAGCGAGAAGCATCCGTCCACGAAGCTGCATGATCGCCTTGGTGTGAATCTGGCAGACCCGGCTCTCGGTGACTCCTAGCACCTCGCCGATCTGAGCGAGGGTGAGATTCTCGTAGTAGTACAGGCTGAGGACGATCTTCTCCCGGTCACCGAGGCGGTTGATGGCCCCCGCGAGGATCTGCTTCATCTCCTCGACTTCGAAGGCCGCCATTGGACCCTCACCACGGTCGGCCAAGGTGTCGCCGAGCGTCGCCGACTCTCCCCTTTCGCCGCCGGAGATGACCTCGTCCAGGGCGACGATGCCGATGTAGGAGATCTGGCTGAAAATCTGCTGCAGCTCAGACTCCTGGATGTTCAGTTCGGTGGCTACTTCCGAATCGCTCGGAGCTCTACCGAGCGACGCCTCGAGGGACGCGTAAGCCTGTTCGACGGACCGGGCTTTCGCTCTTACCGAGCGAGGCACCCAGTCGATCGAGCGAAGCTCGTCGATGATGGCGCCCTTGATCCGAGTGATCGCATAGGTCTCGAACTTGATGTTCCGGGTCATGTCGAACTTCTCGATGGCGTCGATAAGCCCGAACATTCCGTAGCTCACGAGATCGGCCTGGTCGATGCTGTGAGGGAGCCCCGCGGAGACGCGTCCGGCGACGAACTTCACCAGAGGTGAGTACCTGACGATCAGCTGATCGCGTATCCGCTGATCGCCGGTCTGCTTGTACTCCTCCCACAGAAGGTCGACGTTTGATTCGCCGTCTTCCACGTCCACTCCCGTCACCGACAGGGCAGGCTACCCGTTTAGGAGGCGGAAGGCTCTCATGCACGTGGCTGGGCCCCTTGATACCGCCGCTTCGACCCGCTTCGACCGGACCGCGAGCGGCTTGGGAGCGACCCGCCCGGGGATCCACGGGCGGCGACGGCTTAGTCGCACGACCGCCGAAGCGACATGCCGGGTCAGCGCCGGGAGTTACCCGCCCTTCACCCTCACCCACCACCCGCCTTCTCTCCCGATCAGGCCTCTTGCCTCCAGCTGGTCGAGGACCATCGCCACGGTTCCAACCCCGAGTCCGCTCCTTTCGACAACCTGACCGACCGAAGCCGGCCTCCAGCCGACTGCGTTCAGGACAGCGCGTTCGGAGGAGTTCAGTCGCTCGTTGGCGCTTCCGCGGCCCCTGCTGCCGGCCGAGCGGGCCGGGCCGGCCGAGCCCCCCGACCCCGTCGAGGCCCGCCTATCGCGGTCGTCCCCCTCGGCGGATGCAGGCAGAAACACGCCGAGCGCGTCCAGCACGTCCTGGGCGCTCCACACTGGGCCTGGGCCGT
>CAZCCS010000242.1:0-5225 GCA_964497005.1 uncultured Acidimicrobiaceae bacterium
AGGACGACGCCCTCGACGACCCCGACCTGATCGAGAAGTCGATCGTCGAGTCCCTGTCGCGCCAGCCGCTCTTCGACCTCGACTACGCGGCGGTCGCCGACCCCGACACCTTCGAGCGGCCCCGCAGGATCGCCGCCGAGGTCCGTCTCCTGATCGCCGCGCGCATCGGGCGCGCCCGTCTCATCGACAACGTTCCAGCTACGCCGCCGCCGGCGGCGTCATGAATCCACACGAGGAGAAGCCAACCATGCGCCGCCGCATGCTCAAATCCAAGATCCACCGGGCCACCGTCACCGAAGCGGACCTCAACTACATCGGGTCGATCAGCCTCGACCCCGAGTTGATGGCAGCGTCGGACATCCTCGAGCACGAGCAGGTCGCTGTCCTCGACATCGACAACGGCGCCCGCTTCGAGACCTACGCCATCACCGGCCAGCCCGGCCAGGTCTGCCTTAACGGCGCCGCCGCCCGCCTGGTGCATGTGGGCGACAAGGTGATCGTCATAACCTACGCCGACTACGAGGCGTCCGAGTTGGAGGGCCACGCGCCTACCGTGGTCCACGTAGACCAATGGAACAAGGTGATCCCCGCCGAGGAGGCCGCCCGGGCGGCAACAGCGCTGCAGACAGCTCGCCCTTGAGCCAGGGCGCCGTCGACCTACTGGTGGTCGGCAGCGGAGTCGCCGGCTGGTCCGCGACCGCCCGCGCCGCCGAAGCTGAGGAGTCGGGGCTGCGGGTCGGGGTCGTGTCCAAGGGGTCGTTGTCGGACTCGGCGACCCAGTGGGCCCAAGGTGGCGTGGCCGCTGTCCTCCACCTGAGCGAGGCGGACGTCCAGCACCCGGACGACTCGTTTGCGCTGCACGCTGAGGACACCTTCCGTGCGGGCGCCGGCCTCTGCGACCCCCAGGCGGTCGAGATCCTCGTCAGAGAGGGACCGGCTCGGGTCAGGGAGCTCGCCGCCCTCGGGGCCCAGTTCGACAGGAACGAGCACGGCGTATGGACCCTGTCGCGAGAAGGAGGCCACTCGGCAGCCAGGGTGGTCCACGCCGGCGGGGCGGCCACCGGCGCCGAGGTCGAGCGGACGCTCGTCGACGCGGCCCGCTCCACCGCCGCGCAGCTGTGGGAGGGGTACTTCGCCCTGGACCTCATCGTCGAGCAAGGACGGTGCCGCGGGATCGTCGCAGCCGACCCTGAGGGCCGCCTGGTCGAGCTTCGGGCCGAGCACGTGCTGCTTGCGAGCGGCGGAGCGGGGCAGCTTTTTTCGGTAACCACCAACCCGATCCAGTCCACGGGTGACGGGCTGGCGATGGCGTTGCGAGCCGGCGTCCCGGTCGCCGACGTCGAGTTCGTGCAGTTCCATCCGACGGCGCTCCACGGGCCGACGGCCGGACCGCGGCCGCTGATGAGTGAAGCCCTCCGCGGCGAGGGGGCGGTGCTGCGCGACGGCGCCGGCAACCGGTTCGTCGACGAGCTCCAACCTCGCGACGTGGTCGCCGCGGCGGTGGCAGCGAAGATGCACGACTCCGGCGCGGAGCATGTCTGGCTCGACGTCAGCCCGGTCGAAGATTTCGAGCGCCGTTTCCCGACCCTCGCGGCGTCCGCTCGGCAGATGGGTCTCGACCCGCCCCGCGACTGGCTGCCAGTCGCGCCCGCCGCGCACTACATGTGTGGGGGCGTTCTCACCGACCTCGACGGTGCCACCACCCTGCCCGGGCTATGGGCCGCAGGCGAGGTCGCCTGCACCGGCGTCCAAGGCGCCAACCGGCTGGCGTCCAACTCGCTGCTCGAGGGAATGGTCTTCGGCGCGCGTGTCGTCGAGGCGATTCTTTTGGAAAAAGACCGGGCCGACGCGACCGGCGCGCTCGCCCCTCTTCTCGCCCCAGGCGCGACGGAGCAGGGGACGATTCCGTTGAGAAAGCTGGTCAACGAACTCCCGCCGGTTCGCGTCGACAACACCGCCGCCGCCATCGACGAGACCAAGGCCCGCGAGCGACTCCAGCGCGCGATGTCCGCCGGCGCCGGCGTGGTGCGCGACGCGGCCTCTCTGGCAGCCGCGGGCGCGGTGGTCCGCGACATCGCATCCGAGGGAGTCCACCCGGGTGAGCTGGCCAACCTTCTGGTCGTCGCGCGCTCCCTCGTCGCGGCGGCGTCCGCGCGAGAGGAGTCGCGGGGTGGGCATCGCAGGAGCGACTTCCCCGCGACCTCCGAAGCCTTTTCACATAGGTTTCTCCAGTGACCTCCAACTGGCTCGACCCCCCGATAACCGCGGTCCGGGAGGTCGTAGCGCGCGCGCTGGCGGAAGACCTCGGGGTCTTCGGCGACGTGACGGCAAGCCTCGTGCCAGACGAAGTCACTGCATCTGCGTTCGTCGTTCCCCGGACCGCCGGCGTTTTAGCCGGGCGGCTTGCTGCCACCGAGGCGTTCGTAACCGTCGATTCGGAAGTAACTGTCGAGTGGGTGGCGTCCGACGGCGATCGGCTGGAGGCGGGGCATCCGATCGCCCGGGTCCAGGGGCCGCTCAAGTCGGTACTGACCGCCGAGCGCACCGCCCTCAACTTCTTGTGCCACCTGTCGGGGATAGCCACGCTTACCCGGCGTTTCGTCGATGCAACCGGGTCCAACGCGCGAGTCCGCGACACCCGCAAGACCACACCCGGCCTGCGCGCTCTCGAGAAGGCCGCGGTCCGGGCCGGCGGCGGGATGAACCACCGCGCTTCGCTGTCGGACGGAATCCTGGTCAAGGACAACCATCTCGCGGGAATCACGGTCGACCAGGCGGTAGCCGAGTCCCGCCGGCGATGGCCTGGTCTGCCCTGCGAGGTCGAGTGCGACAACCTCGACCAGGTCAAGGTCGCGCTTCTCGCCGGCGCCGACGTCATACTCGTCGACAACATGGATCCTTCCCAGGTCGCCGCCGCCGTCGCCCTGGTCGGCCATCGCGTCCCCATAGAAGTTTCGGGAGGCGTCACCCTCGACAACGTGTCGTCGTTCGTGTCGGCCGGCGCCGATCTGCTTGCGGTCGGTGCTCTGACCCATTCCGCTCCGGTGCTCGACATCGGCTTGGACCTGGACAGGTAACCGCCTTGCTCGTAGCGATCGACGTCGGCAACACCCAGACCGTCATCGGTCTGTTCGGTCCCGGTGACGGGCCCGCCGGCAGTGGGCCGGAGCTGATGTACCACTGGCGCGTCGCGACGGTGGCGTCACGAACCTCCGACGAACTGGCGTTGCTCATCGATCAGCTCTTCCAGCTTCAGGGGCTCGACCCCGAAGAGGTCATCACCGGCATGGCGGTCGCGTCGGTGGTCCCCCGCCAGCGGACCGCTCTGCGCGAGATGGCCGACAGGTGGTTCAAGGTCAACACCGTCATCGTCGAGCCGGGCGTCCGTACCGGCATGCCGATTCATTACGACAATCCCAAAGAGGTCGGCGCCGACCGCATAGCCGACGCCGTTGCCGCTTATGAGCGTTATGGCGGGCCGACGATCGTCGTCGACTTCGGTACCGCGACCACTTTTGAAGTCGTCTCGGAGAAAGGCGAATACCTCGGGGGGGTGATCCTCCCCGGGATCGAGATATCCCTCGAGGCGCTGTTCGCGCGCGCGGCCCTGCTTCCGCGGGTTGAGCTGGTCGAGCCGCGCAGCGTTCTCGCGAAGAACACGGTGGAATCGGTGCAGTCCGGGGTGATCTACGGGTTCGCCGCGCAAGTGGACGGCCTTTGCCGTCGGCTCGAAGACGAGCTGGGTCCGTGCCAGGTCGTGGCAACGGGAGGCCTCGCCGGCCTCATCGGGCCATACTCCGCCGCGATCGAGCACCACGAGCCGTGGCTCACCCTTGACGGGCTTCGGATCATCTTCGGGCGCAACCAAAGGTGACCTCGTTCCCGTACCGGTTCGAACCGGACGCGACAGCGGGCGAGCTGGCGCGGCGGTTCGGCGACTTGGAGGCCGGCGCCGAGACAGGCGTGGTCGTGACCGTCGCGGGCCGGCTGATGCTGCGCCGTGAGATGGGCAAGCTGGCATTCGGAACGCTGCGCGACTCGTCGGGCTCGGTGCAGCTGTTCGCCGGCGCCAAATGGACCGAGGATTTCCCGGGCTTCGTACATCTGTCGCTTGGAGACTGGATCGGGGCCACCGGCGAGGTTGTGAAAACCAAGACGGGCGAGCTTTCGGTGAAGGTCGCATCGTGGGTTCTTCTCGCCGAGGCGCGGCGGGGGTTCGGTGACAAGTGGCGCGGGATCGCCGACGTCGACACCCGGTACCGGCAGCGTTACGCCGATCTGTGGGCGAACGAGGAGTCGCGTGCGACACTGAACCTTCGCAGCCGCGCAGTGTCGTGGATCCGGCGCTGGTTAGACGATCGGGGTTTCGTCGAGGTTGAGACACCGGTCTTGCAGCCGATCCCCGGTGGGGCGCTCGCCCGTCCGTTCGTCACCCACCACAACGCGCTCGACATCGACCTGTACCTGAGGATCGCCCCGGAGCTCTACCTCAAGCGGCTCGTAGTGGGTGGCTTCGAGAAGGTCTTCGAGATCGGCCGGGTGTTCCGGAACGAAGGGCTGTCACCGAGGCACAACCCCGAGTTCACCATGCTCGAGCTCTACCAGGCGTACGCGGACTACACGGACATGATGGCCCTGATTGAGGAGATGGTCTCCGGGCTCGCCAAAGAGCTTCTCGGGACCACGTCGATCACCTACGCCGGCCGACCGCTGGAGCTCGCCGCCCCGTGGCGCAGGGCGACAATGACCGAGCTCATCGCCGAACACGCCGGCATCGACGTCGACCTGGACACGCCTATCGACGAGCTGCGGCGGTTTGCCAGGGATGTCGCCGGCGTGGAGGTCGACGAGTCGTGGGGCCCCGGCAAGCTGATCCTCGAGATATACGAGAAGACGACCGAGTCGGAGTTGTGGGGACCTGTTTTCGTGATGGACTACCCGAAAGAGGTGTCCCCGCTCGCCCGCGATCACCGAAGCAAGCCGGGTTACGTCGAGCGGTTCGAGCCGATCGTCGCCGGCCGGGAGTTAGGGAACGCGTTCTCGGAGTTGATCGACCCCGCGGAGCAGCGGGCCCGATTCGAGGCGCAGGCGGCGGCCCACGCCTCCGGGGACGACGAGGCGATGGTGGTCGACGAGGACTACCTCCGCGCGCTGGACTACGGGCTGCCGCCCACCGGCGGGCTCGGTCTCGGCATCGACCGGCTGGTGATGCTGCTGACCGGCGC
>CAZCCS010000243.1:0-5218 GCA_964497005.1 uncultured Acidimicrobiaceae bacterium
CGTTGGTGATGGTGTCCTGCTCCCACGGCCGGGTCTTGTCCTCGTCCGCCCACCCGCCCCAGATGTCGACGACCATCTCGCCATCGACCGTGACCGCGACCGACGCTCCCAGGTCGGCCCCGTCCCCGAGGTGCCTTGACAGCACATCTCTGACGCCGGCGAAACGCTCGTCACAATGGCCCTGCACGCCCGCCGCGCCGTCCTGCTTCTCGTCGGTCGTTGCCAAGGTCGCCTCCCCCGGTTGGTTGTTCCGCTGACCGCCCGCCGGCGGGCCGGTCCAGCACTAACGTAACAGCGCCTTCTCGCCACAGGCCTCGGCTGTGACAAAACCGCGCTCATAGCGCGATTTCGTAACGCGATCCTCGACTGCCGAAAACCGACTGTTACGTTAGTGCGCCGCCCTGGCGCCGGCCTGGCGCCGGCCCTCCCCCAGCGGGACCAGACCGGGCCGGCGATCGGTCACGTTTCCGTGCCGGTGGCGGGTCTCGCTGACCGCCTGTTCCCGGACCCACCGCAGGAGCTCCCGCCGCGGATCGGCTCCGACCGGGATGTCGTCCACCCAGATCCCCGCATCCAATGCCGCCCTCCGGACGGACTCATCGACTGACCCGAGAAACCGCACCTTGTCGAAGGCGGCACCCGACAGCGTCCCGGCCATCTCGTCAGGCACCATCTCACCGCCGCGGACCACCCGCACCGCCACCCCGCACGCCGATGCCGCCGCCACCGCCAACTCGATCGACACCTCGCCGGCACCTCCGCCGGCGCACAACAGCACAGACCGCAGGGGCACATAGCGGAACGCATTCGACTCCGACACCAGACCCGTCTCGTCGACCGGCTCCCGCATCTCGGCCCACGCCCGGGCGCACGACGACCGGTACTCCCCGACCGACACCTCGCCGGCCACGGCAGCCGGCCACCACCCGAGGCTCGCCACGTAGTTGGGACCGCCGGCCTTGGCTCCCGGCCCGACGACCGAGTGCTTCCACCCGCCGAAAGGTTGCCGGCGGACGATGGCGCCGGTGATGCCGCGGTTGACGTAGAGGTTCCCGGCGTGAACCCGCTCGCGCCAGGTAGCGATCTCCGCGGGATCGAGCGCTTGCAGCCCGGCCGTCAAGCCGTAGGCCGGCGTGTTCTGGAACTCGATCGCCTCATCCAGATCCGCCGCCCGCATACCCCCGAGAACCGGCCCGAAGCACTCGGTCAGATGAAAAGGTGATCCCGGGCGCACCCCGACCTTCACGCCAGGGCTCCACATGTAACGGTCCCCATCCAGGGGCGCCGGCCGCACCAGCCACCTCTCACCCGGGCCCAGCTGCGAAAAAGCGTCAAGCAGCGGGCCCTCCGGCGGGCGGATCAACGGTCCCATGGTCGTGCTCAGGTCCCACGCCGGCCCCACGTCCAGACTCGAGACCGCGTCCGCCAGCCGGCGCAGGAAGCGCGGGTCGTCATGAACGGCCGCCTCCACGATCGCGAGGCTCGCCGCCGAGCATTTCTGGCCGGCGTGGCCGAACGCGGATCGGACGATTTCGGCCACCGCTTCGTCAAGGTCGGCCGTCGCGGTGACCACGATCGCGTTCTTGCCGCTGGTCTCGGCATGCAAGTTCAGGCCGGGGCGCCACCGGAGGAACAGCTGCGCCGTCTCCCACGACCCCGTCAACACCACTGCGTCCACCCGAGGATCCGTGATCAGCCGCGCGCTCTCCGAGCCGTCGACGCAAGGCACGAACTGGAGCACCTCGCGGGGCACTCCGGCGTCCCACATCACGCGCGCCATCTCGCCGGCGACAGCGACCGCTTCGGGCGCCGGCTTCAAGATCACCGCATTGCCTGCGGCCAGCGCTGCCAGCACCCCGCCGGCGGGTATCGACAGGGGGAAGTTCCACGGCGAGGCCACCGTCACCACCCCGTACGGCCGGAACCCCGACCCGTCAACAGGGATCGTGCCGGAGTAATAGGCAGCAAAGTCGACCGCCTCGGAAACCTCAGGATCTCCTTCCCGGATGGTCTTCCCCGTGTCGTAGGCCATCACCGCGAGGAGCCGCCCCCGCGCCCGGGCCAACCCGTCGGCCACGTCGAGCAACACCCGCCGGCGCCCGTCCGAACCCAGCCCCTCCCACGAAGGCTGGGCCGCCCGAGCCGCGTCCAACGCCATCTCGATCGAAGCCGACCCCGCCGACCACCACCGATAGGCAGGCCCATCGCCAGGACGGCTTGGATCGACTCCGGACTGCGCCGTCAGATCGCCCGCCTCGACAACGGGCCGGTACTCGTCGAACGCGAACTCCTCCAAACACCGCGCCACCCACGTCCGGTTCACCGCGACCGTGAAGTCGGTGTCGGGCTCGTTCGCAAACGCCCCCAAGCCCGAGCCAGACGCACCCTCCCGCCCCACCACAACCGACCGATCCTGGGTGCGCCGCGACCCAACGCCAGGAGGAACCTCGGCCGCCTTCACCGCACGACGAAAACGCTCCACCTCCTCCTCCCACGCCCCCGACCCCACCCGCAACCCGAACTGGTGGGCGAGAAAGTTGTCGGGGGTGGTGTTTTCGTCGAGGCGGCGCACCAGGTAGGCGATGGCCGACTCGATCTCAGCCTCATCGACGATCGGGGCGTACAACAACAACCCACCGAACCGCTCCGCAGCCGCCTCCGCAACCGCCGGCGCCATGCCCTCCAGCATCTCGAACTCGACCCTCCCCGAAGCGCCGGTCCGGGAAGCCCGGGTAGCAGCCCACCCAACCTCGAACAGGTTGTGGCTGGCGATCCCGACCCTCACCGCCCCCTCGTTCGCCGGGTCCAGGGCGACCTCGAGCATCCGCTTGTAGTTCGCGTCGGTGTCGACTTTTTCCGAAAAAGGAGCCTGCTCCCAACCGTGGATCTCCGCGTCGACACGCTCCGCCGCCAGGTTGGCGCCTTTGACGATCCGCACCTTCACCCAACCGCCGGCCCGGTCCCGCCGGCGCCGTGCCCACGCGCACAGGTCCTCGATCGCCGGCAGCGAATCGGGCAGGTAGGCCTGCAGAACCACGCCGGCCCCGAGCCGCTCGTAGGCGGGCTCGTCGAGCACCTTCTTGAAGACGGCCAGGGTCAGCTGGAGGTCCCGGTACTCCTCCATGTCGAGGTTCACGAACTTGGCCGGCGTGAACGACGCCGCCTGGTCGTACAGCTTCCGCAGCGGGCCGGCGATGCGGGCGACCTCGTGGTCGAAGCGCAGCACGTCGAGCTGCGCGCACACCGAGGAGATCTTCACCGAGACGTAGTCGACTTCGGGTTGGGCGAGCACGTCCTGGATCTGCTTCAGCCTCCGGCGGGCCTCACCGTCACCGAGGATCGCCTCGCCGAGGACGTTGACGTTGAGACGGATGCCATGTTGTCGCCGGCGGCGGGCGTGGCGGGCGAGGCGGCGCCGGTCGGACGGGAGGATCACCTCGCCCATCTCCGATTGGACCCGCCGGCGAGCCGCGGGCACGACCAGCCAGGGCAGGAGCGGTCCGAGCCGCCCGCCGGCGCCCAACGCCAGCCGGTCCAGCGGTCCGAGCGCCGACAAAGCCTCCCCGGCCCCGTCCGCCACCCCCGACAGGAGGGCCGCCGCCCGGGCGGGTTGGCGCACCCGGAGCACCTCGTCGGTCAGCGCGAGCAGCACGTCGAACCCGCCGGGGTGGGCGAGGATGCGGCTGATGCGCCGCTCCCGGTCCCGCTCCCTCCGCCCCCGCAGCCGGTCCGCCTCCGCCTGCAACGCCGCCGCCACCTCGACCGCCGAGTCGAGGTCCTCCCCCCGGGTCATGTGCCGAGGGCGGTGCGGAGGAGGTGAGGGATGGGTTGTTTTCCGGAGCCTTCGGTCGCGACGACCACGTAGACGGTGTGGCCGGTTGCCACCTGCGCCCCGTCGGCTTTCACGTCGAATTTCAGGGAAAAAGAGGTCCGGCCGACGGCTGCCAGCGACACTTCTATTTCGGCCGTGTCCGGCCAACGCAGGGAGCCGTTCCAGTCGATCTCGCTGTGAACCAACTGCATGTCCAGTCCTGCGTCGAGCATCTTGCTATAGGGCAGGCCGCCTTCCTCCAGGTACGCGGTCATGGCCTCGTCGAAATAGCCGAGGTACCACATGTTGAAAACCACTCCCTGCTGGTCCGCCTCGAAGTAGCGAATCTTGTGCCGGTATACGGTGCTGCGACGAGCGGCGTCTTGGCTCACCACGGCAACGTATCCCTGTAGCTGCGGAAGCGGCAACGACTCCTATTACCTGGGTGGCCCGATCGGACGTGCCGCTTGTAAGGTCGAGGGGAAGGTAATAAGGGAGGAATGACAGCGATGCAGGCGAGCCAGACCACCGTCGATCCCGTCACCGAAGTAAAAGAGTGGCTGGCAACCAACTGGGACCCGGAGCTAACTGTCGGTCAGTGGTGGGAGCGGTTGGGCGCGTCCGGGTGGGCGGCACCATCGCTGCCAGCGGACGCGTACGGCAAGGGTTTGTCCCGGGCGGAGTCAGTGAGGATCCAGGAGGCGATCGTCGAGTTCGGCGCCCTGCCGGCCCCCGGCGGCCTCGGCGCCCTGCTGGCCGCGCCGACGATCGGCGTGCACGGCGACGAGGCCCAGAAGGAGCGCTACATCCTCCCGATCGTCACCGGCGCCCAATCGTGGTGCCAGCTGTTCAGCGAGCCAGGCGCCGGCTCGGATCTAGCCGGCCTTCAGACCCGGGCGGAGCGTGACGGCGACGAGTGGATCATCTCCGGCCAGAAGGTATGGACCTCCGGCGGGCAGGTCGCCGATATGGGCATGCTCCTCGCGCGGACCAACCCCGACGTGCCCAAGCACCAGGGCATCACCTACTTCGCGTTCAGCATGAAGCAGCCGGGTGTAGAGGTGCGACCGTTGAGGGAGATGACGGGTCGTGCGTTGTTCAACGAGGTGTTCATCACCGAGGCCCGCGTCCCGCACGACGCGATCATCGGCGGCCTGAACAACGGCTGGGCCGTCGCCAACACCACCCTCGCCTTCGAACGTGCCGGGCTCGGAGCCGGCGGCGGTGGGGCCGGCGCCACCACCGCGATGCCAGGAACCATCGCCGGCGACCTGCACAAGCGGGCAGGCGACCTCGTCACCGGAAGGACGCGGGGAGGCTCCGGCGGGCCCGGCGGGATCCTCGCCACATCCAAGTTGCTCCAGGGTCTGGCCAAGCAGCTCGGGCGCACCGAGGATCCGTTGGTAC
>CAZCCS010000244.1:0-5201 GCA_964497005.1 uncultured Acidimicrobiaceae bacterium
AACTCCCCCACCACCCTGGATGCGGCGATCATGACAATCCTTCGGAATGAAACGGGCGGGGCTGTAGCGCTTGGTTGCGCCCTCAGGCCACTACTCGGAGGATCTCTTCTACCGAGGTGATGCCGCGAGCGACCTCGACCAATCCGGCCTGCCGGAGGGTGAGCATCCCCTGGCCGATCGCCAGCTTGCGGAGGTCGTCCGAGTGGCCGCGCTCGACGATCAAGCGCTCGACCTCCTCCGAAACCGGAAGCACCTCGTGTACCGCGAAGCGTCCGTGATAGCCCGTTCCTCCGCAGGCTCCGCAACCGTGAGAACGGAAAATCTCGGTCGAGGAATCGATCTCACCCAGACGTTCCACGTCCCAGCCAACAGCCACTAATTCCGCAGCCTCAGGCTTGTAGGCCTTTTTGCATTTCTCGCACAACCGACGGGCGAGACGTTGGGCGACCACGCAGTCGATCGCACTCCCAACGAGGAAAGGCTCTACCCCCATCTCGATCAAGCGGGAAGGCGTGGAGGCGGCGTCATTCGTATGAAGGGTCGAAAGCACGAGGTGTCCGGTAAGCGCTGCCTCGATCGCGATCACGGCAGTTTCTCGGTCGCGGATCTCGCCCACGAGAACAATGTCTGGGTCCGAGCGCAGAATGCTTCGAAGAGCCGCAGCGAACGTCATACCGGCCTTCGAGTTCGTTTGCACCTGGTTGATGCCCGGCAGCTGGTACTCGACGGGGTCCTCGACGGTGATGACGTTCTTGGACTCCTCGTTGAGGATATTGAGCGTCGCGTACAGCGTCGTGGATTTGCCCGAGCCGGTGGGCCCGGTCACCAGAATCGTCCCGTATGGCTTGCGGTACGACTGCTCGTAACGGGCCATGTTCTCCGGGAGGAAGCCGAGGTCGGAGAGGCGCAAAAGAGCGGTGGATTTGTCCAGCACCCGCATGACGACCTTCTCGCCGTGAACAGTCGGCAGGGTCGCGACGCGGAGGTCGACATGTCGTCCGTCGATAACTGTGGTGATGCGGCCGTCCTGCGGGATCCGCCGCTCGGCGATGTTGATGTCCGCCATGACCTTGAGGCGGCTGACGATCCCCGACTGGATCCGCTTCGGAGGACGCATCACTTCGTGGAGCACGCCGTCGATGCGGTACCGGACCCGGACGTCGTCTTCCCCGGGCTCGATGTGGATGTCCGACGCTCGGTCGTTGATCGCCTGGGTGATCAACAGGTTGACCAGCTTGACGATCGGCGAGTCCTCGGTGATCTCTCGAACCCGCGAGAGGTCCGCCTCTCCTTCGAATGTGCTTGCGGCTTCGGCAGATATATCTTCGGCTTCACTATCGACCCGGTGGAAACGGCCTATCGCGGCCAGCACCGATCCGCCGGTCGCCACTGCGATGCGGATCTCCGCGCCAGTGACCGTTCGGATGTCGTCGACCGCGAACACATTCGACGGGTCCGCCATGGCGACGATCAGCCGGCCCTCATACCACCCGATCGGCAGGGCCATGTAGCGCCTGGCCATGGTGTCGCTGATAAGGCGAGCAGCAGCTGCGTCGACCGGATACTCGGAGAGATCTACGAACTCGAGCTTCAGGTGCCTGGCGAGTGTCGCGACCAGGTCGGTCTCGCTCACCAGGGCATCGTCCATCAGGATCCTGGCGAGATCCTGGCCTCTCTCGGTTCGTACCAAGAGCGCCTTCTGGCAGTCCTCCTCCGTGAGCAGACCCGCGTCAACGAGGAGCTTGCCGAGCAGCTCGTCGTCTGTGGGGGCGGCAGGTTCCACCCCCAGGGAAGGGGCAGCCATCGTCACGGGAAACCGTTCTACGAGCGGACGGATGAGAGGAACTTCAGGAGCAGGCCGCGGTTGACCGGCTCGGGTTGCTTGGTCTGGGGCTCTTCTTCCTCGTCGGAATCCTCGACCGGCTCAACCTCAGCACCTGAGTACTCGTGGACGGCACCGACCGGATCCGCTGTCTGCCCGTACTCGACGGCAGCATGCGCGGTCTCGTGGGCCTCGACGTCGAAGAACGAGTGGGAAGCGGTCGCTTCCTCGTGGTGCTCCTCGTCCTGCCAGCCGCCCATCTGGTCGAGGCTGGCAAGCTCGTGAGAGGTCCAAGGTCCGCGATCGGCGAGGCCGTCCGGGGTGCCATCGTGCCTCTCGGCGTCGTGGTCATCGGCGGGGATCTCGGCGATGAGAGCCTCCAGAGCCGCACGAGAGTCGTGAGAGCCGTTCCCATTGACATGCTCATCCGCGTGGGCCTCAGGGAACGGGACGGGCTGGGGGACGTAGGTGTCGTCCTCGGCGGCGTTCACCGATGGAGCGTCAAGCTGAATGCTCCACGGGGCCAGATCCTCCGCCGACGGATCTTCCGGCGCCGGTGTGTACGAGGGCGAGGATCCGAACACGTACTCGCCGGGATCGAGAGCAGCCTCGTGGGACTGCTCGTCGAGCTCGAAGCCGGCGCTATCAGCGACGGGCTCAGCCTCGTCGTCCTCGTCGTGATGGTCGGTCTCGACCGCCACGTCATGAACTTCTGCGACAGGGTCCTCGTCGGCTACGGCCGCCGGCCCATCGTGCGCCTCTACGGCCGGCTCTTCGACCAGCTCGGCGGCCTCAGCAACGGGTTCCTCGACGATCTCAGGGTCCGCGTCTGCGGCGCTGCCGGCCACGGGTTCCGACACGGACGCCAGCCCGGCGTCGACCAGCACCTTCAGCGAACGGCAGCCGTCGAACTCGGGCAGGCTCGCCCGGTCGAGGATGTCCTGAACGGAACGACCCTCGCCGATAGCCACCACGAGCGTCCACTGGGACGGCTCGAGATGGACCCCGTCCGCCGGCGCCTCGCCTGCGAGGCTCACGACATGGCTGAGCGAAGGAACCACGGCCACGATCTCGGTCCACTCGGCGAGGCGGGTCTGAGCGACCTCGAGGACTGGGCGAACCTCGTCGCCTTCGTCACCCTCGACTGCGTGGGCGTCCTCGTGGCGAACGGCGTCCGCCTCGAAGGAGAACCTGCCTTCGCCTGTGCGCAGGAGATCGAACAGGGCGTCATCGGCCTGCTCGGTGCGGCCTACCTGAAAGCCGGTGAGCCGCCCTGCACCGAACCACAGCCTGCCCTCGCCCCGATCGCCGCGGACGAGTAGCTCTCCAGTCTTGGATGTGTCGGAGAGCAGTAGAAGCACCTCAGGTAGTGCGACTGTCTCAAGAGAGCCTTCGAGTGACACAGGAACCTCCGAAGCCGATGTTGCTATATCAATCGGCACGGTCCTCGTCCAACCTGAATCCCTTCGCGGACTTCCTACGTCGGCGGCTCTGTCGGACTAGTCACGGCCGGCGCAACCTCCTTGGGAGGAGCCGCTCCGGACCTGGTCAGGGGTGAGAAATCGCAGCTAGCGCTGCTGCAGACATGACGTCGAGGGGGGCTACCCGGCCCGTCCAAATTTCGATCTGCCGACCCGCCTGATGAATGAGCGTCCCTAGTCCGTTGGAGGCCAGGGCTCCTTTCGATCGGGCGGCTGCCATCAGCGGCGTGGTCGCCGGCAGGTAGATGAGGTCGACGACCACTTGCTCGGCGTGAAACCAAGATGACTGCAAGTCGAAAGGCACTCCGTCGCCGGCTGTCATGCCGACCGGGCTGGCGTTCACCACCAGATCGGCCTTCCGTACGAACGCCTCGAGCTCGCTGAACGCAGGTTCGACAACCGTCCCGGCTGATCCCGCCAGCTCGGCGCAGGTCGCAGCCACCTCGGGACGGCGGCCGACGACTCCCACAAGCGAAGCCCCCGCATCGGACAGGGCGAGGGTCACGGATCGGGCCGCCCCTCCCGAGCCGAGCACCAGACAACGCTTGCCTGCTGCGTCGAAACCGTCGTCCTCCCGAAGGGCGGCCAGGAAGCCGCTTCCGTCGGTGCTGTGGCCGATCAGCTCGAATCCGCCTTCGGCAGGGCGTCGGGCGATGGTGTTGGCGACACCCAGCTTCGCGGCGGTCGGATCCAGGCGGTCGAGCCGCTCGACCACGGCTGCCTTGTGGGGCATGGTTACCGAGAGGCCCGCAAGGCCCAGCACCCGCATGGCGTCAACCGCCGAACCACCCTGACCACCCGGGACCGGGAACGCCACGTATACCCAGTCCAGTCCGAGCGCCCGGTAAGCGGCATTGTGGATCGCCGGGGAGATCGAGTGCCGAACAGGGTCGCCGATTATGCCCGCTACCTCCGTCGCACCAGACGGCCCGGCTAGCAGAGCTTGGCGGCCCGGCACTGTTGCTGCAGCTGTTTGAACCCGGAAGCGGTCGAAGCGAAACCAAGCTGGCCGTCCGGGTTGATCTCCACGAAGTACAGGTAGGTGGTCGAGGGTGGCGATGTCGCAGCTTGCAGGGACGGCAAACCGGGATCGGCGATCGGCGTGGGCGGCAACCCCTTGTTCAGACGGGTGTTGTACGGGCTCGGGCTGTTCAGTTGGCCCGGGGTCGGGTTGACACCCGGCTGGGCTATCCGCAGGTAGTAGGTCTGGGTGGAGTCTGCGCCGAGGGTCATGCCGGTCCGCAGCCGGTTGTAGATGACGCTCGCCACATCGGGACGATCCGAGGCCCGCTTCGCCTCGCGTTCGATGACGGAAGCGACGGTAACCACCTGGTACGGCGTAAGGCCGAGGGCTGCTGCGGCCTGATTCAGGCCGAGGCTGGCGGCGTGATCGTCGAAGGCTCCGATCATCTGCTCGAGCAGATCAGTCTCGCTCTCGCCCTGTCGCACGTCGTAGGTGGCCGGAAACAGCAGACCCTCCAGGTTGTTCACCCCGGCTGGTTCGTAGGGGCTGCGAACGGTTCCGTCCGCGGCGGCCTGAAGGAACTTCTGCGATGACAGGCCAAGCCCCGGGAGGGCGCCGATCGCGTCCGCGATCTGGTTGACCGTGTATCCCTCGGGCACCACGAGCTTGTCCACGAGGATCTTCGGCCCCGCCTCCAGCGACTTGATGGCCGATTGGTAGCTCGAGTTCTTGGCGAGGTTGTACTTCCCCGGATACAGCGGGCCGTCGCCCGAGACCTTCACGTAGACGGTGAAGAGGAACGCGTCGTGGACGACGCCGGCGTGGGCGAGGATCGAGGCGATCCTCGAAGTCGACGACCCGCGAGGGATATCGACGCTCACCAGCTTCCCGGCTTTCCCCGGGTTGATCTGTCCGTTCGCCCAAACGAGTCCGA
>CAZCCS010000245.1:0-5190 GCA_964497005.1 uncultured Acidimicrobiaceae bacterium
TGGACGCGTACGCGCGCGCTTACCTCCAGCTGCTTTGGACGGGTGTTAAAGGCGCGAGAGCGGAGGCGTTCGTGTTCGCCACCCGCCTGACCCGGCTTACCCGGGCCCTGCAGGGGGTAACCCCGGATCTCGCGCTGGAGAGAGCTGGCCGTCGGGCACCGGACTGGTCGGGGGGAACCCGCATCGGCGAGGCGATCAAGGCGTTCAACGACCAGTTCGGCCGGCGCGGTCTGGCCCGGGGCGCGGTGATCCTTATCCTGTCCGACGGCTGGGATACCGGTGGCCCAGAATTGGTGGCCCGGGAGATGGAACGCCTCCACCGGTTGGCGTATCGGATCGTGTGGGTGAACCCCCGCAAAGCGGCCGCCGGATTCCTTCCTCTGGCCGGCGGAATGGCCGCCGCCCTCCCTCATGTCGACACATTCGTCAGCGGCCACAACCTGGCTGCGCTCGATGAGGTGCTGGACGCGATTGCGGGATGAGCCCGCCAGGGCGACTCCGCGGGGCACCATAGGGGTGTGTCGGAGGCGATGCCGGACCCGAACTTGGATCCCCAGGCGCGCCTCGGACCCACAGAACCCGTTGTCAAACCTCTGGAACCTGCGCCTGCCGAGCCGGTTGCCAAGCCTCTAGAGCCCGCGGGGCGGTCGGGGCGGTCGGGGCGGCTGGGTGTGGCGGGCGCCGTGCTCAGTCGGATGTGGCCGAGGCTGTTCCAGGACCGAATCTTGGGCATGGCCGCCGAGGCCGGTTTTTGGGCCATCGTGTCGTTGCCGTCCCTGTTGCTCACGCTGCTCGGCGCCATCGGGTACTTCAGGGGTGTTCTCGGCCCGGCCAACGTCAAGCACATCCACGACAGCGTCTTGCACGCGGCGCGCGACGTGCTCACCCAGAGCACCGTGAACAGCGATGTCGCCCCGCTCGTCAACCAGGTTCTCGCCCGCGGCCACCTGGAGGTGATCTCGGTCGGCTTCGTGATATCGCTGTGGTCGGGCTCGACGGCGATGAGCGCTTATGTGAACACAATCACTGTCGCCTACGACATGCGCGGCGTACGCGGGTCGGTGCGCAGCCGCCTGGTGTCCACCGGGCTATATCTCTGTTTCGTGGCGGCCGGGGTGGTCCTTCTTCCCGCGCTGGCGCTGGGACCCGACCTGATCTCCGGCCTGGCCCCCGCGGGGGTCAGCGGCGAGGTGTCGACGGTGGTGCACGTCGTGTACTGGCCGATCGTGGCGCTGCTGTCGGTGTCGCTGATTGCCGGGCTTTACAAGACGGCCTTGCCCATGAGGGTGCGATGGCGTCGGTGTCTTCCCGGCGCCTTTGTCGCGATGGGCTTGTGGCTGCTGGGGAGCCTGGCCGTGCGGGCCTACTTGCAGTCGAGCTTCAGGTCCAAGTCGCCGTATGGATCCTTGGCGGCGCCGATAGCGGCCTTGCTGTTCTTTTATGTCACCGCCCTGGCCGTGCTCCTCGGGGCCGAGCTCAACTCCAGCATCGACGCAGTGTCGCCGGACCGCTCGAGCGTCGAGCGCCGCAAACGCCCCGCCCGCAAGCAAGAGGGCTGAAACTCCTACCGTCGCGGACCGCCGTAAGCAATAAAGCCTGACCGAGTTCATATCCACAGTCTCAACCTCAGCCAAGGATGGAACCAATGACAACCTGGGAGTACTTGATCGTGGAGCTTCCCGGCTTCGAGCCACCCACCCACGCGCCCGGCGCCTCCGCCGCAGTCCACGCCCTCAACGACGAAGGCGACCAGGGCTGGGAGGCCGTGGGACTTACCCCGCTGGCCGACGGCAGGATCGCCGTACTCCTCAAAAGACCCCGAGCCCAGTAGCCCGAAGCCGGAGTGCGCGAGGGTTGACGGTGCGGCTTACGCGGTCCCTCAGCGAGCGTACCCTTGCCTTTCGTACGAAGCGGAGGTCACCCATATCGGGAGCAACTATGGAAGTCACCATCACGCCGCTCGCTCCGCATCCCAATGACCCGAGGCCCGGGCCATGATCAATCTTCCGGATCCTCGCCTGACCCAGATCTTCCGGTTGGAGGCGACCCTCGGTCCAGTGTTGGACCTCGGCAACACGGCGCAAGGCCGACGCCGCATCGTTCCCCTCACCGGCGGCACCTTCACCGGACCTCAGCTCAACGGAAAGCTGCTCGCCGGAGTCAGCGCCGACTGGCAGATCCTCCTGGCGGACGGTACCGCGCTCGGAGACATCCGGTACGTACTGCAGACGGACGGCGGTGATCTGCTCTACGTCCAATCCCGGGGAGTGCGCCACGGCAGCGCGGAAGTCCTAGCTCGCCTCGGGCGAGGAGAAGACGTCGACGCCAGCGAGTACACCTTCCGCACGTCAACTCAGATCGAGACCGCCGCGCACGGTCTCGACTGGATCAACAAAGGAGTGTTCATCAGCGTGGCCGGCCGTCAGCCCGGTGGGGTGATCTACGAGACCTACCTCGTCGGATGAACTTGTGCACCCGTGATCCTCAACGTCACTCGGAGTCGGCGCCGCCTACAGCCCGGCGTCGATCACGTCGCAGAGACGGTTCAGCATGCGGTCGATCTCGGCGGGGGGCATCCCGGCAAGCGGTCCGTTGATGATCAGCATGGAGAGGCCGTGGACCGCGGACCAGGCGACCGTTTCGCTGTAAGGGCGGTGAGAGGCGGGTATGGCACCGGCGTCGACTAGCTCATCGAGAACGGCATTGAGTATCAGGTAGGGATCGGACATGTCGGCTTGGGCGGTGTCATCGGTGGGCACCGCCGTTGCTGGGACGCTGGGGTACTGGGAGGCCGCCCAGATCGCCCGGAACAGCCCGGGCTCGGCGACTGCATACGAGACATAGGCCCTCCCGATCGCGCGCAGCCGTTGCCTGGCCCTCGCTGCCGGATCCCGCCGGCGAGGGGTGGCGTCGAGCTCCTCCCTCATGGTGGCAGCCAGACCGCTCAGCCCTACCCCCGCCACAGCCGTGAGCAGTTCCTCCCTGCTGGCGAAATGCCGGTAGGCGGCGTTGTGCGACACGCCAACCTGGCGGGCCATGTCCCGGACCACTACGGCCTCAGGGCCGTTGACCCGGGCGGCGGTCACCGCCGCATCCACCAGTGCGTTGCGCAGATCACCGTGATGGTAGGCACGGATTTCGTCTTTTTTCCCAGGCAATGTTGACACCGCCCACAAATGGTAGCACAATGTTGACTATGCCCACATCGAATCGAAGGCAGTCGCTGATCGTACTGGTTGTGGTCCTCGTGGCCGCGTACGCCATCAACCTCGACACCACCATCGTCAACGTCGCGCTCCCCACTCTCAACCTGCGACTGGGGGCGGGTACGAGCTCCCTGCAGTGGGTCGTCGACGGCTACAACCTCGCTTTCGCCGCCCTGGTTCTGGCCGGCGGCAACATCGGCGACCGCTACGGCCGGCGGGAGACCCTCTCAGTGGGGCTGGGTGGCTTCGCGGTGGCCAGCCTTTTGGCCGCCCTGTGCACCGGCGTGGGCGAGCTGATCGCCGCGCGGTTCGCCATGGGCGCCGCTGCGGCTCTCATCTACCCGACCACGCTGTCGATCATCACCAACACCTTCTCCGAACGGAAGGCCCGGGCGGCCGCCATCGGCGCATGGGGCGCGGTCAGCGGCATAGGCGTGGCGACCGGACCGATAATCGGGGGGCTCCTGCTCGAGCACTTCTGGTGGGGTTCGGTGTTCGTCGCCCTGATCCCCGTCGCGGTGGCCGCGCTGGTTGGCGCCTGGCTGTTCGTGCCTCGCTCCCGCCTGGACGGCCTGGCACCGATGGACCGGACCGGATTGGGCCTGTCGATCGTCGCCCTCGGGGCGTTGATCTACACGATCATCGAGGCGCCCGACCACGGTTGGATCTCGATCCGCACGATCGCTGGGTTCGTGGCTGCAGCTGCGGTCATCGCCCTGTTCGTCCGATGGGAGCGCAGCCGAAGCGCCCCCATGCTCGACGTGCGCTTGTTCACCAACCTGAGGTTCTCGGCGGCAAGCGCGTCGGTGACGGTGGCGTTCTTTTCGCTGTTCGGTTTCATCTTCCTCATCACGCAGTACTTCCAGCAGCTGAGGGGCTACGGCCCGTTGTCCACTGGCGTGCGCATCCTCCCGGTGGCCTTCAGCATCGCCATCTCGTCGGTGGTCGGCTCCAAACTGGTCATGCGGATCGGCAACAAGGCGGTGGCGGCCAGTGGTCTGCTGTCCCTCGGAGCCAGTTTCCTGTGGATCGGCCTGTCCGCTTCCTTGGTCAACTATGACCTGATCGCGGCGCAGATGGTTCTTATGGGAACGGGCCTCGGGTTGACATCCACGGCGGCGACCGAGTCGATAATGGGGGTCGTCAGACCCGAACAGGCCGGCGCCGGTTCGGCGGTCAACGACGCCACCCGCGAGATCGGCGGAACCCTCGGTGTGGCCGTGCTCGGCAGCGTCTACGCATCGCTCTACACCAGCCATCTGCGCGCGCATTCCGGCGGGTTGTCGTCCGCCTTGGTGCACAAGGCCGCGTCCAGCTTCGGGGCGGGCAGGGCAATTGCGGCCCACATCTCGGGTGCGCCGGGCATCGCGTTCGGGCATGTTGTGAGCGCCTCATTCATCGACGGGCTGCATGCCGCCTGTTTCGTGGCCAGCGTGATCTGTGTCCTCGGGGCCGCATTCGTCGCCGCCCTGCTGCCCAGCCGCCCCGGACTGCCCGCTCCCGTCGCATCGGAGCCATCTCCATCGACGGCGCCCGAAGCGGTGGCGAGCTCGGCGGTGGCCTGACGCTCGCTCAACCCTCACCGAAAGGATCAGCCGATGCCATGCTGCACGGCGTCGACTGAGAATATGAGAGGCAAGTCGATCGAGTGAGGAGCCCTCATGACCGGCACACCTACCAGCGACCCTGAAGCAAGCGGCAGCGGCGAGGCCGTCGGCTCGGTCGACCGTCGTCATCTGCTACTGGTTGGGGCCGGGCCCGGCCTGGGGATGGCCGTGGCTCACCGTTTCGCCGTCGGAGGCTACAGAGTCACCTTGGTTGCTCGAAGCGCCGACGGTCTAGGTGACCTCGCGGCACGCTTGGCTGACACCGGTGTGGAGATCGCCACCATCGAGGCGGACGCGAGCGACCCGGAGGGACTGGGTGCCCGAATGGCTGAGCTCTACCGCGGGAAAGATGCGCCGGGAGTCATCATCTACAACGC
>CAZCCS010000246.1:0-5160 GCA_964497005.1 uncultured Acidimicrobiaceae bacterium
GTCGAGGATGACCCGGCTGTCGGCGAGCGACGACACCGCGAACGCGAGCCGAGACGGGATGTTCGCCTTGATTACGCCGGTGATGACATCGACCGAAGGCCGCTGCGTGGCAATGACCAGGTGGATTCCGACCGCTCGGGCCATCTGGGCGATGCGGCATATCGACTCTTCGACGTCTCGCGCCGCCACCATCATCAGGTCGTTCAGCTCGTCAACCACGACGAGGATGAATGGCAGGCGCTCGTAGGTGCGGGGCTCCTCGCCGAGCGCCGGTTCGCCCTGCAGCTCACCGCGGTCGTAGGCGGAGTTGTAGCCGGTTATGTCCCGCACGCCGACTTCGGCGAGCAGGTCGTACCGCCGCTCCATCTCGTGCACCGCCCATGCGAGAGCGTTGGCCGCCTTCTTCGGGTTGGTGACGACGCCGGTAAGCAGATGCGGCAACCCGTTGTACTGGCCGAGCTCCACCCTCTTCGGGTCAACGAGGATCAATCGCACCTGGTCGGGCGTGGCCCTCACGAGGATCGAGGTCAGCAACGAGTTGATGCAAGACGACTTCCCGGCCCCGGTCGCGCCGGCGATGAGGATGTGCGGCATGTTGGCCAGGTTCTCGAGCACCGGCCTCCCGGCGATGTCCCGGCCCAAGGCGGTCTCGAGCGGATGTACCGCCGCGTGCGCCTCGGCCGACGCGAGGATGTCCCCCAAGGCGACCAGCTGGCGGTTCTGGTTGGGCACCTCGACCCCGATCGCGGAACGACCCGGGATCGGCGCCAGGATCCGGACGTCGGCGGCGGCCATCGCGTAGGCGATGTCCTTCTGCAGGTTGGTGACCTTGGCGACCTTCACGCCCGCCCCGAGCTCCAGCTCGTAGCGGGTGACCGTGGGACCGACGGTCATGCCGACGAGTTTGGTCTCGACGCCGTGAGCCGCCAGCGCGTCCTCGAGCGTGTGGCCGAGAGCTTCCACCTGCCGACGGTCGATCTCGGCCGCCTTGGCTCGCTTCAGGAGCGCGATCGGCGGGAGGCGCCACGTGCCGGGCGCGGCCGAAGGCCCCAGCGAGATGGACAGCTGCTCCGCCGGCGCCGGCTGGTCAGGAACCGGTACGTGGATCGGAACCGAGGGCCGCTCCTCGGGCGGTACGACCTCGGCGCCGGCGTCGGCGCCGGCCGCGGGCTCCGGCTCCACAGCGCCCTCCTCGTCCTCGACTCCCTGGGTTTCATCGGAGTCGCTCTCGATGTCGTAAGGCGCTCGTTTCCCCGGAGGCTGAGACGAAGGGTGACGCCCGCTGGCGGCGATCCGCTGCGTCCGACCAACAAGCGACACAGCCCCACGCGCCCCGGCCGCGCCCGCCCTTGCGGCGGCTCCCACCCCGACGACGATCCAGTGCGCGGCCACCCGCGCCGGCGTGCCGGTGAGGATGAGGAGCGAAAGAGCGATGAGCCCGGACAGGACCAGCCCGGCTCCCCAGTCGCCTACACCCGCCCGCAACGGAACGCCGATCGCCGCGCCCGCGAACCCACCGGCGTGCCTGAGCGGGCTGAGGGCGCTGGTCCAGTGAGCCGGGCCGTTGACGAGCTCCATGACGCCCGCGACACCGACCACCATCAGTACGCCCCCGACAGCGACTCTCGAAGGCGGCCTCGGAATGCGCTCGCCCTCCTGCGCCGGCGCCGAGGGCCTGGCGGAGCGCCGCCCCCGGTCGTGGCTCTCCCGCAGAAGGGCCCAGCTAACGGCCAGCAGCGCCGGCGGGATCAGCAGCTTCGCCCATCCGACTAGGTCCGCGGCCCCGCGGTCGAGGACCCGCCCGGCCGGGCCGGCCAGACCGCTGTATATCCCGAGCGCGCACAGAGCCGCGACCACGAGCAGGGCCAGGCCCCACACGTCGTAGGCCTGCGGGCCGAGCAGGCGGCGAAGCCCTCCCGGTGAGCGCCGGGCAGGCTGCTTAGGCGCCGCCCTTCGGGCTGGTCTCGCCTTGGGCGCGGGACGACGACGGGTCACAGTAGCCACAGGAACCCCGAGCGTAACATCAGCAACACCGCTCTCAGCGGAAGCCGGCCCTCCGAAGCCCTTGCTGGGACCCGTATTCCATTCTCGGCGTTGGAATCGACCGAAAAGCGCGCTCCGACACACCGAGAAACAAAGTGGCCCGCTCGCTATCACGGCCCGGCGTGGGGCAGGGGCCCCACGCTCGGGACAAGGATGGGGCCGGTGGGTGTTACGGGGCCCCATCCGGGTCGGTGTGTCAGACCTCCATGACGACCGGAACGATCATCGGTCGCCGGCGGGTGCGCTCGGCCACGAACCGTCCGAGAGCGGAGCGTGCACGCCGCTTCAGGGTCTCGAAGTCCACCGAGCCGGAGTCGGCCGCTTCCTCGAGCGCTTCGAGGACCGCTTGCCGCGCTTCACCGAGCAGTTCCTCGGCCTCGGGGGCGTAAACCCATCCCCGGGTGATGATCTCCGGCCCCGTGAGCACCTCGCCCGATTTGGCGTCCACCGTCACGACGAGGATCACGACGCCCTCTTCGGCGAGCACCCGCCGGTCCCGCAGAACTCCTTGACCGACATCGCCGACGATGCCGTCCACGTACAGGTACCCGGCCGGCACCTCGCCGGTGAACTCGACGCCGGCGTCGGTGAGCTCGACCACGTCGCCGTCCTCGGCCAGCAACACGTTCTCTGGACGCACACCCATGGTCTCGGCAAGGCGGGCGTGATGCGTCAGGTGCCGGAACTCGCCGTGGACCGGGATGAAGCATTCGGGTTTGGCCAGAGAAAGGAGGGTCTTCAACTCCTCCCGTTTGGCGTGTCCGCTCACGTGGACGCCGGCGAGACCCGAGTGCACCACGTCTGCGCCCAGTCGGCAAAGCCCGTCGATGACCTTGCCCACGTTGGTTTCGTTGCCCGGGATCGCGTGCGACGAGAGGACAACAAGGTCGCCTTCTCCCACGCTGATCCATTTGTTGTCCGCGGCCGCCATGAGTGCGAGAGCAGACATGGGCTCACCTTGCGACCCGGTCGATATCACGCACACGCGACGGGGGTCGTAATCGCCGATTCGCTCGATGTCGATCAGGCTCTCGTCCGGGATGCTGAGAAGTCCCATCGAGCGCGCAAGCGAGACGTTCTTGCCCATCGAACGCCCGAGCGTTGCGATCACCCGTCCGCACTGGATCGCTGCGTCGGCGATCTGCTGGACCCGGTGGATGTGGCTGGCGAAGCAGGCGACGATGATCCGCTTGTCGCCGTTGGCGTTGAACAGGTCGATGAGAACCTGCCCGACCGTACGCTCGCTTTCGGTGTGGCCAACCTCCTCGGCGTTGGTCGAGTCGGAGAGGAGCAGCCGGATCCCGGGGTCGGAAGCGATCGCCCCGATGCGCGCGAGGTCGGTCGCCCGCCCGTCCACCGGGGTCAGATCGATCTTGAAGTCGCCGGAATGAAGGATCACGCCGCGAGGAGTGTGGAACGCGGTCGCGAAACCGTGCGGGACCGAGTGGGTCACCGGGATGAACTCGACGTCGAATGGACCGATCTGCCGGCGCTCGCCGTCGCGCACCGGCACCAGGCGGGTGCGGTCGAGCAACCCCGCCTCTTCTATACGGCTGCGCGCCAGACCGAGCGACAGCTCCGAGCCGTAGATCGGAAACGACAGCTCCCTCAGCAGAAAACTAAGCCCACCGCAATGGTCCTCATGCCCGTGGGTGATGATGCAACCCTCGACGCGGTCGGCGTTCTCCGAAAGGTAGGTGAAGTCCGGCAACACCAGATCGACGCCCGGCATCTCCGCGTCGGGGAACATCAAGCCGCAGTCGAGGATCATGATCCGTCCGTCGACCTCGACGCACGCGCAGTTGCGCCCTATCTCCCCCAGGCCGCCCAGGAAGACGATTCTGACCGGTGATTCAGCCATGCAGTTGGTCAAAGACCCGGCGGGCGCGTGCCTCCAGCCCGTCGGGCTCGACTCCCATCGGAAGCCTGCAGTTACCGGCCCTCTGGCCGAGAACCCTCAACATCGCTTTCGCCGGGACCGGGTTAGGAGCGTCGTCGCTCGATTGGAATTCGTGGGACGGGATCAGCCGCGCGTTCACTTCCCGGGCTCGGTCGACGTCGCCCTTCCAGAACGCCGAGATCATCTCGGCCACCAACTCACCGGCCCAGTGCGATTCGACCGAGATGGTGCCGACCGCGCCGAGAGCGAGGAGAGCGAGAGTGTCCGCATCGTTGCCGCTGTACAGCTCGAACCCCCCGGGCGCTTCGGCGATCAGGGCCGCGCTGGCCGCAGGATTTCCGGTGGCGTCTTTGACCCCGGCTATCACCTTGTCCCGGGCGAGCCTCACGATCACGTCGTTGCTGACCTTCCGCCCGGTCCTCACGGGTATGTCGTAGAGGAGGACGGGAAGCTCACCTGCCGCTTCGGCCACAGCCCGAATGTGCGCTTCGATCCCGGCCTGGGACGGCCGGTTGTAGTACGGCGTCACCGCGAGGATGCCGGCGACTCCCGCGTGGCGGGCCATCTTGGTTAGCTGGACCGAGTGGGCTGTGTCCGCCGTGCTGGTCCCCGCGACCACCGGTACCGTCAGCGCGGACGTCACCGCGCGCCACAGGTCGTCTTTTTCCGAATCAGAGAGTGACGGGCTTTCGCCGGTCGTGCCGGCCAGGACCAGGAAGTCGTTGCCGTGCTCGATGAGCCACTTCGCGAGCGAGACCGCCGCGTCGACGTCGAGCTCGCCGCCGGGGCCGAACGGGGTGACCATCGCGCACCCCACCACCCCGAACCTTCCGATCACTGGCATGAAGAGAGCCTACAAGGGCTCAAGCGATCGAGAACGCCTCAAACTCCTCGCCGGTGTCGACCAGGTTCTCGAACTCGATGACCCCGAGCTCGGTGAAGCGCTCGCGCAGCCAAGGGTCGCCGTTGTCGAGGAGGCCGAGTTTCTTGCAGTTCGGGACGATCTTGGAGAAGAGCATCCGCTGGAACAGCTGCCGCTCGGGTGATCGGCTCACGACCGACACCGCTTCCTTGACCGGCACACCGAGGCGCTCCCACACCTCCTGCTGGAGGAACCGGTCGCGCATTCGCACCGCCGCCTCGAAAGCGAACTCCTTGCGCTCGCGCAGCTCGGACTCGGAGAGGTTGGAGTAGAGCTCCTGCAGCGAGAGGACCCC
>CAZCCS010000247.1:0-5150 GCA_964497005.1 uncultured Acidimicrobiaceae bacterium
ACCTCGAGAACCGGTTCACCGGGTGGTGGGACGTCGGCCTTTCCGACCAGGGGGAAAAAGAGGCCCGGTCCGCGGGGGCGCTGCTCGCGGAGGAGGGGGTCGTTTTCGACGAGGCACACACGTCGGTGCTGACCCGGGCGGTCAAGACGCTTCAGCTGGCCCTGGAGGAGATGGGCCAGCTCTGGGTCCCGGTGGCACGGCACTGGCGTCTGAACGAACGGCACTACGGCGCGCTGACCGGCCTGGACAAAGCGCAGACCAAGGCCGAGTTCGGCGACGAGCAGTTCGCGGCCTGGCGACGCAGCTACGACGTGCCGCCCCCACCGATGCCGCCAGGCGACCGCTTCGACGTGCGATCGGACCCTCGTTACGCCGCTCTGCCTCCGGAGATCGTTCCCGACACCGAGTGCCTCGCCGATGTCGTCGCGAGGATGCTCCCCTACTGGTTCGACTCGATCGCGCCGTCGGTCCGGGCGGGCAGGACAGTCCTGGTGGCCGCGCACGGCAACAGCCTGCGCGCCTTGATCAAGCACCTCGAAGGCATATCCGACGAGGAGATCACCCGGCTGGAGATCCCCACGGGGGTTCCGATCGTCTATGACCTCGACCGCGATCTGGAGGTGACCGGCAAGCGCGAGCTCGGCGACCCCGAAGCGATCGCGGCCGCGGCCGAGGCCGTGCGCCGCCAAGGCGATCGGTAGAACCTTGGGCGGTGGTAGCTGGGGCACCACGGCGGAGGCGCTTCGCCGGGCGCGGACATCGTTGGTGGACGATCGAACGGTTCGCGGCCAGGCCTGGTGCTCTCTTTACGCTTCGGCGTGCGATCTTTGGCTCGCTGCGCTGCTCGAGGAAGCAGCTGGCGGCGACACTCGTGGCCTGGCCCTGCTCGCGGTGGGTGGGTACGGCCGGGGGGAGCTGGCGCCGGGAAGCGACGTCGATCTTCTCCTGGTGCACAACGGCAAGCGGCGTGCCAAAGAGATCAAGGAGATCGCCGACGCGCTGTGGTACCCGATCTGGGACACCGGGGTGCCGCTGGACCACAGTGTCCGCACCCCAAAGGAAGTCCGGGCGGCGATGGACTCCGATATCAAGGTGGCGTTGGGCCTCCTCGACGCCCGCCGGGTTGCAGGCGACGAACAGCTGGCCGCGGAGGTCCTGACCAAATCCGCTGAGCTTTGGACCACCCGAGCGGGAAGGTGGCTGCCGGCGCTGGCCGCCCTGACACGCGAGCGCCACGCCCGGTTCGGCGACCTTGCGTTCCTGCTCGAGCCGGATCTCAAGGAGGCCCGGGGTGGAACCCGGGACCTTCATTTGCTCAGCTCGCTCGAGCGGGTTGTTCCCTTCCTGGCAGGTTTGCTGGAGGACCCATCGGTTGCCGGCGCGGGATCGGTGTTGGCGGACGTGCGCGTCGAGTTGCACCGCCTGACCGGCCGGGCCGGGAACCTTCTTCTGTTGCAGGACCAGGACGCCGTCGCCGCGGCGCTCGGGTATGCGGACGCCGACGACCTCATGGCGGCAGTTGCCGCGGCCGGCCGGGCCGTGGCGTGGACGAACGACGACGCCTGGCGGCGGATCGCGTCCTGGCTCGAGGGCCCTCGCGGCCGAGGCGGGGGCGGTGACCGGGCGCTGGAGCCTGGAATCGTGATCCGCGACGGCGAGGTGGCGCTGGCGGCGGGGGAGGCGACAGGAGAGGCCGCTCGTCAGGACCAGTCGCTGGCATTGAGGGTCGCCGCCGCATCCGCGGAGCTCGACATGCCGATCGCCCGGTCGACGCTGGATCGCCTCGGAAGTGACGCATCGGCGCCGACCGGGGTGTGGCCGCCGGAGGTGCTGCACGGCTTGCTGCGGCTGCTCGGTGCCGGGCCGGCGGCGGTCCCGGCCGTTGAGGCGCTCGACCAGAAGGGCATCTGGGTGCGCTACCTCCCGGAGTGGGAGCCGGTGCGGAACCGGCCGCAGCGCAACGCCTATCACCGTTTTACCGTCGACCGGCACCTGGTCGAAACCGCGGCGGGAGCCGCCCGGCTTCAGAGCCGGGTCGCCCGCCCGGACCTGCTCCTGTTGGGCGCCCTGCTGCACGACATCGGGAAGGGTCGCGGCGGGGACCACACCGAGGTCGGCATCGAGGTGGTCAAAAGCCTGGCGCCGCGCGTGGGTCTTTCGCCCGCGGATGTGGACCTGGTGGAGTCGATGGTGAGGCACCATTTGCTTCTCCCCGACGTTGCGACGAGGCGCGACATCGAGGATCCGGCGACCGCCGCGGCCGTGGCATCGGCCGTTGGCAACCGCACCACGCTCGAACTCCTTGCCGCGCTGACCGAGGCCGACAGCATCGCTACCGGGCCCTCCGCGTGGGGAGCCTGGAAATCCGGCCTGGTGGCCAAGCTGGTCGAACGGGTTGCTGCCGTCCTGGAAGGCGGCGATGTCCCGGATGGCGAAGACGCCCAGCTAGGCCCCGAGCAGCGCGAGTTGCTCGCCGGCGGGCGGCTCCAGTTGCTCGCGGACGGGGGCAGGGTGACGGTTGCGGCACCGGACCGGGCGGGGCTTCTCGCGACCGTCGCCGGGGTCCTGACCCTTTCCGGCCTGACCGTGCGCGGCGCTACCACGGTCTCCGACGAGGCGTCCGGGATGGCGTTGCTGAGCTTCGAAGTGGTCCCGGCCTTCGATCGCCTGCCGGATTGGGACCGGGTCCGCCGGGATCTGGAGGCCGGTTTGGATGGCCGGATGCCGCTGGGCGACCTCTTGGAGGAACGCGAGTCGCACTATGCCCGGTACCGCCGGCGGTCTTCTGCATACCAACCGTCGGTCGCTGTGCTGATCGACAACGCTGCCTCCCTCGGCTGCACCGTCATCGAGGTCCGGGCCGCCGACCGGGGACCGGTCCTGTACCGCTTGACCCACGCGCTCACTTCGTGCGGTCTGGTCATCCAACGGGCGCTGGTGAACACGCTCGGGGCCGAGGCGGTCGATGTTTTCTACGTCCAGACGGATGCGGGAGCGAAGGTGACGGATGAGTCCGCCCAAAGGAGCATCGTCGCAGCGTTGACCGAAGCCGCTGGCGGTTGAGGATCTGGCCTCACGGGGGAGCAAGCGGGTAGAGAAAAGCTGTCATAGCAAGGTTTCTCTACCCACTAGGCGGAGATTGGTGGCGGCGCCGGCTCGACGTGAAGGCTGGACGGCGAGCGCGCACTACGCGGCCGCCCGGGCCAGGTCGGTAACCGGTCTCTCGATCCCTGGCTCCGGACGGTCGCGACGACCCCACAGCGCGACGACCAGAACCGCTGTGGCGACGAGGAATCCGGCATCAAGAGTCCATGCCGGCAGAGGAGGGTTCCACCCACCCGCGACATGGGCGAAGGGGCTGATCGGACCGTCGACGCCAACGGTGTAGCGCCTCAGGCCGCCGTAGAAAGAGACGACGTCGGAGACCGCGATGAGCACGATAAGGACCCGACGCAGCAACCACGGCCACCTTTGCGCCGGCGCGGAGGCCCTGAACGAAGCAGCCGCGAGGATCGGGATCCCCACCCACAGCGGGAGGAAATAGCGACCCTGCTCGACCAAACCCAGGCGCCGACCAGTAAGCACGACCGCGGCGACAGGCGCTACCAGTGAACCGGCGATGACAAGCGCCAGCGCCAGCCGGGCTCTTCCGCTCGACCGCCAGAACGACAGTCCGATGAGCGCGATCACCGCCGCGCAGACCACGACGACACAGAACACCGGTACCGGGGTATCGAGTCGGCCGAAGTCGCCGATTGCTTCGTTCAACAGCAGGTGCAACTGGTCGACGCCGATTCTGAACAGGCGCGCGGAACTGACGCCGGTTGGCACTGGTATGCCCTTGACCTGCGCCAGTGCGCCGACGACGAACACCCAAACGATCGCCGCGACCGTCACAGCCACGACCACGATCGCCGACACGCGCGCATCCACACGATCGGCCAGTGCTTCCAGCTTCGAGCGATCGATGAGAGGAGCAATGACGACAACCGCCACGAACAACCACAGCGGCGACAACCCCCGTATCAGGACGAGACAGCCAGCTGCGGCCGCCGCGAGGATCAGAAGATAGCGAGGCACTTCTTTCGGTGCCGCCAGGCCGATCGCTGACAGCGCCACCCAGACGCAGACCGCTGCCGCGATTTCCGGGCCGCTCGGGTTCACCGATCCTGCGAGGTTGAGCACCATCGGAGTGATCGCGACGAACGGCCCGGCGACGGCGAGCGCCGACCATCGGGGCCCTCGACCGGACAGCGCCAGCGCCAGACCCGCCAGCACCGCGACGATCACCGCGGTGATCGCCCGCATCAGGTACACGAGCTTGGGGCCCTGGCTCGCGTAACTCGCGACGCCGATCGCCGCGTAATAAGACGGCGGGTACCGTCCGGACAGGATGTCCTGGGGCACCTTCTGCTGGCTGCCGGTGATGTGCTGAAGGCAGGCAGCCGGGACCTTGGGACCCTGATCGAGACAACTGGAGTCGGCCTGCAGCCGGGCGATCACCTGCGGCACGGTGACCGTGGTGATCGCCCGGGGAGCACCCGGCGGGGCGGGTTTGCCGATGAGTTGCCCATGAGCCAGGGCATCGGCCCTGATGACGTGGGTCGGCTCGTCAGGGGGTGCTGCCACAGGGTTGGCGAGAGCCCAGCAGAGGCCCATCCCAAGCAGAGCTACGCCGCACCACGTCCAGTTTCGGAGGACTCCTCGCAATCACCCTCCTCAATCGAGGCGGGGTGGAGCTTAGGGATTTTTACGGATCCAGCTCAGAATGCTTCTTCCAGAGAAACATCGAGATGCCGAACCATCCCGCCGCGATCACACCCCACAGGGCAGCGAGGGTGGTCTTCCCGTTGGTGGCGAAGATGACCACGATCCCGACGGCGATGAGCGCCATGAAGAGGAACCCCCGCCAGATCCACACGGAGCGGACCGAGCGGGAATCCTCCACAGACCAACCATCGTTCGGACGGCGGCGATCCGGTACTGGGGCATCCGGCACAGGCGCGAGCCTAGATCGCGTCGGCACCGGTTTCTCCCGTCCGGATCCTCACGACGCTGTCGACCGGGGTGACCCAGATCTTCCCGTCGCCGATCTTCTCGGTCCGGGCGGCCTTGGCGATCGAGTCGACCACCTCGGTCACCAGGCCGTC
>CAZCCS010000248.1:0-1019 GCA_964497005.1 uncultured Acidimicrobiaceae bacterium
TCTTCTTCGCCGTTGCCAGCGGCTGGGCGACCTTGCAATTGTCCCGGTAGATCGCGATCGCCTTGAGGCCTAGTTGCCACGCCTCGATATGGAGCTGCTCGACATCTTCAACCGTCACGTCCTCGGGAACGTTCACAGTCTTGCTAATCGCCCCGGAGATGAAAGGCTGCACCGCTCCCATCATGCGGATGTGACCCCGGTAGTGGATGGTGTTGTCACCCATGGAGCAAGCAAAGACTGGGAAGTGGTCCGATGACAGGTGCGGAGCGCCAATGATCGACTTGTGCTCGTCGATGTACGCAATGATGTCGTCGACTTGCTCCGCGTTGTATCCGAGCTGCCGCAAGGCTCGTGGGACTGTCTGGTTGACGATGGACATTGTCCCACCACCGACAAGCTTCTTCATCTTGACCAGGCTCAAGTCCGGTTCGATACCTGTGGTGTCACAGTCCATGAGCAGGCCTATGGTTCCAGTAGGAGCCAAAACGCTCGACTGAGAGTTACGCACCCCGTATTGCTCGGCGATTTCGACCGCGCTGTCCCACGATTCCTGAGCAGCAGACAGCAGTTCCGGAGGCACCAGTTCCTCGTCGATGTGCGCAGCCGCATCACGATGCATCCGAAGCACGTCGAGCATGGCCTCGCGGTTGTCCTGGTAACCCGCGAAAGGACCCATTCGGGCTGCGGTGCGGGCAGAGGTGGCGTACGAGTGACCAGTCAGTAGGGCCGTGATCGCTCCGGCCCAAGCCCGGCCCCCATCCGAGTCATACGGCAGGCCCTGTGCCATCAGCAACGCCCCGAGGTTGGCGTAACCGATGCCGAGCTGGCGGAACCGGCGGGAGTTCTCAGCGATCTTCTCGGTGGGATAGTCGGCGTTGCCGACGATGATCTCTTGACCCGTGAAAACCACCTCGGTCGCGGCCTTGAATCCCTCGACGTCGAAAGTGCCACCCTCCTGAAGGAAGGTGAGCAAGTTGAGGCTGGCGAGATTGCAAGCCGAATTGTCGAGGTGCATGTAC
>CAZCCS010000248.1:1029-5148 GCA_964497005.1 uncultured Acidimicrobiaceae bacterium
TACTCACTGCAAGGGTTACTTGCGTTGATGCGATCCGTGTTAGGTGCGGTGTGCCAACGGTTGATCGTGGTGTCGAACTGCATGCCCGGGTCGGCACACTCCCAAGCCGCCTTGGCAATCTGACGGAAAAGGTCACGAGCCTTGATGGTCTCGAGGACCTCCCCGGTGCTGATCGCACGAAGATGCCAATCGGCGTCGTCAAGTACCGCCTGCATGAACTCGTCGGTGACCCGGACCGAGTTGTTGGCGTTCTGGTACTGGATCGAGTAGCTGTCCTTGCCGTCCAGGTCCATGTCGAATCCGGCGTCCCGGAGGGCACGCGCCTTGCTCTCCTCGATGGCCTTGCACCAGATGAAGTCTTCGATATCCGGATGGTCCGCGTTGAGGATCACCATTTTTGCGGCCCTGCGAGTTTTTCCGCCCGACTTGATCGTTCCAGCCGAGGCGTCAGCGCCGCGCATGAAGCTGACCGGACCCGAGGCCGTACCGCCTCCCCGTAGACCCTCCTTGGACGAGCGGATCTTCGACAGGTTGACCCCTGCTCCCGAGCCGCCCTTGAAGATCACTCCCTCTTCCGTGTACCAGTTGAGGATGGAGTCCATCGAGTCCTCGACGGCGAGGATGAAACAGTTGTGCACTCGCAAGTTGCCGCTTAGGTACTCGCCGCTATCGGTTTGGATGTCGAAAACCTCGTCTTCACCGAGATCCTCGACTCGATCGATCTCCAAGAGCTTCACGAAATTATGTCCGCGCCCCGGGATGTCGAAGGATTCCTCAAGCTTCTTCGACTTACGTTCGTCAATGAATCCAATTTCGTCAGCGAAGCGACGTCGATCAGCTGCATTACGGATTGCAAGCGACCAACAACCCTTCCGATCACCGCGACTATCCCGCTTGAAGCGGACTCGGGAAAAAATTCCGAAACGGGCGAGCAGTATCTGAGCGCCCCGAATGAGCTTCTCGGAGATCATGTCGCATCCAATAAGAGCGGAACGCTCTTTAAGGCTGACATAGCCTTCTGCTTGGAAGACGCTGCGGAGGTAGCACCGAACCACTGGCAGAGGTGCCTCGAAGAGGTGAGGGGGAACCTCCATGTCAAGACCACGAGCACGTAGCCCCCACCTTGAGATGAAGTCTTCTAGTCCAGTCCCGTACAGACGTGTACGGCGACAGTCCAGTGACGGATCCTTAGTCTCGACAGACCGTTCGTGCCGATGCACGGAAGGAAACACTTGATCGATTGCCCTTGAGACCCAGGCGTGCTCGTCGGGAGTCACCGTGATGGCTTCCATGGTCAGCGACTGGTTGGTTCCCTCGTATTGGCCCACGAAACCGTCGGACTGCAGCCAGCCAGCGAGCGCGGCCTCATACAGGTCCCTGGCGAATATTTCGCCTCCACCCCACGTCTCCGTCCGGTGCCAAGTCAACTGGTCGCCGGCCTGGAGCTCGCCGGCTTCGACGAAACGGCCGGTGTCGTAACCAGAAGCACGCCACACGAGGTGATCCGGGGTGACGTCGAGCGTTACGCCGGCCTTGGTGTGAATCCGCAGCACCCTCTTACGGCCGTTGGCCTTCACGGCGACGATCTTCGTCAGGCCATGGGCGTCGTAAACCTTGGTTCCAACCGCGTTCGTTTCGACGAGCTTTCCGATTGGAACCAAGCCCTCCGGAGTGCATACGAGGGCGTCGTACGGTTGGCACGCGGACCCTTGTTGCGGCACCCCGTTGACGCCGATGTTGAACCATACCGGCGAGTTGAATGCGATCCTCTGGTGGATGATCAGGTACTTGAGCTCGTCCGAAAACGTCTCGGCCTCCCCGTCATCCACGAAGTAGCCGTCCTTGCGCCCCCACGCGGTGATCGTGTCGACCACCCGGTCTGCGACCTGCTTCAGCGACCACTCCCGCTCGGGTGCTCCGAGCGTTCCGCGGAAGTACTTCTGGGCGAGGATGTTGGTGGCGTTGAGGCTCCAGGTGGAGGGCACCTCGACACCGAGCTGCTCGAAAGCAACCGCCCCGGTGGCGAAGTTGACGATGCGGGCGTCACGCCGCTCCCAGACGACCGTGTCGTAGGGATGCTGACCAGGCGTGGTGAACCGCCTCTGGATGCCGATGCCCATACGTTCGGGGGCGATAGCCATTACCCACCTACCTCCTGGAGAGTTTCCTGGTGCTGCGAGAACCACAACCTGTAGTGGTCGACCACCAAGCAGGAGACCGCCGGCCACAACATGAGGAACAAATTACACCACCGTAGTTTCATTGATGTCAATGGTCACCAGGCCGCGAAGATGCTGGTCAGAGGCTGCTCGCGAAGGTTTGCACTCTGGCCCGCCCCGAGGACCGTGGACCTGGGTCGTGACGATACGGGGGTGATGCTGTGGAGCGAAAGAGGGGTAAAACTGTGGACGACACGCCGTATTTCGGTGGGTTTTCCACAGTCGCGAACTTCTTAGGAAAAAAGTCCACGAAGGGCGTGTAACGACACCTGGACGGGGGTACAGTTTTCTCAGAGCCGCCGAAGCTGCCCCCTCGGCGGTCTATAACCCTGGCGCCGGCCCTCTCGTCCCCGCCCCTTCGACAGGGGGCCGCGCCGGGGAACTACGTTCAAAGTGCGGTTAGTTGGCAAGGGTTGGTTGCCAACTAACGTCGGCGCGCCATGGGCGTTGTTCTCACCCTCGACGCCGGGACGACAGGCGTGCGGGCGATGGCCGTCGGCGAGGACGGCGTCCCTAAAAGCACCGTCTACCGCGAATTTCCGCAGTATTTTCCTCGTCCCGGTTGGGTCGAGCACGACGCCGGCGAGATCTGGGACGCCCTGACCGCCGTCATCGCGGAACTGGTCGACCAACTGGACGCCGAGCAGGACCCGGTCACCGCCATCGGCATCACCAACCAGAGAGAGACCACGGTTGTATGGGACCGCCGGACCGGCAAGCCTCTGACGCGAGCGATCGTGTGGCAGGACCGGCGCACCGCCGACGAGTGCGAGCGACTGCAGAAATCCGGCCATCTGGACCTGATCCGCAACCGGACCGGCTTGGTCCTCGACCCTTACTTCTCAGCGACCAAGTTGGGTTGGCTGTTCAAGGAGGGCCAGATCCAACCAGGTCCCCGAGTGGCGTTCGGGACCGTCGACAGCTGGATCGTCTGGTGCCTCACCGGAGGGTCCGTCCACGCCACCGACCACTCCAACGCATCGCGAACCATGCTTCTCGACATCAACAAGCTCGGCTGGGACGAGGAGCTGTGCGACCTCTTCGGAGTCCCAACGTCGGTGCTTCCCGACCTGGTTCCGTCCTGCGGCCGGATAGGCGTCACCGCGTCGGGAGCAGTTCCCGGCCTGCCCGCTGGCATCCCGATCAGCGGCTGCGCCGGCGACCAGCAGGCCGCCCTTTTCGGACAGGCCTGCTTCGAGCCCGGGATGACTAAGAACACCTACGGCACCGGCAGTTTCGTGTTGATGAACATCGGCCCGAATGTGCCCCCGCCGTCGGACGGCTTGCTCACCACGGTCGCGTGGACCGGTGTCGGGGACGAGCCGGCGTACGCGCTCGAAGGATCCATTTTCGTGACGGGTGCGGCGATCCAGTGGCTTCGCGACCAACTCGGAGTGATCAGCGAATCCGCCGAAATCGGGCCGCTCGCCGAGTCAGTCGGCGACTCCGGTGGCGCCTATTTCGTCCCCGCGTTCACCGGGCTCGGAAGCCCCTGGTGGGATCCCCACGCGCGCGGCACCCTGGTCGGCCTGTCCCGGGGGATCGGACGCGCCCAGCTTGCAAGGGCCGCAGTCGAAGCGATGGCCTATCAGACCCGCGACGTCATCGACTCCATGTGTGCAGCGACGGGGACCCCTCTCTCAGAGCTCAGGGTGGACGGCGGCGCGTCGGTCATCGGGCTGCTTCTCCAGTTCCAGGCGGATCTGGTCGGGGTGCCGGTGGTACGCGCAGCGGTGAGCGATACCACCGCTCTCGGCGCGGCCCTCCTGGCCGGTCTCGCGGAAGGGGTCTGGGCGTCTCCGACCGACATAGCCACCTCGTGGCGCAGCGACCACACGGCGGCTCCGGGCGAAGCCCAACCGCTGGCCGAGGCCGGTTACCAGGTGTGGCGATGGGCCGT